>JAUVAM010000534.1 GCA_030591745.1 Deltaproteobacteria bacterium | reverse complement strand
CAAGAGAATCACCATCACCAAAAGGCAAAGGACACTTCAACTCAAACCTGGAAGAAGCAAAAGCCACCTTGTCCCCCAAAGCAGCCCGATCAACAGCCCGATTCACAATCTCGGACCGAAGCGCCAAAGGCAAACTCAAAGCCACAAAGGCCAGCAAAACAACAAGGCCCAAACCCCATCTACGCAGCCCCCATCTCCAAAGCCGCCGTTTGGGTCGCCCTTTCAGCCCTTCCGTCACAAGACACCTCCATTCATGGGTCTTTCACACCGCCCGACTCCTTACTTTCTCCGGGAGAAAAAAACGAAGGTCAGAGGCTTGCCTCCCCTGCTCGCCCGTCCTATCATCATCCCCAACATGCGCTTTTCGAGACGTCAGATGGTCTTGGGTTTGTTGGGCTTTGGTGCCGGTTCCAAGTTGGGATTGGGCTCCGTGGCTTTTGCTGCTTCCAGCGGCCCACGGGTCACACGCCCAAAAAAGTCCGCCTTTCCCCCTGATCGCAGACGTACTTTGGCGGTGGCGGCTGAGCGCATCCTGCCCGGGGCCACCGAGGCGGGGGTGATGGATCACATCGATTACTGGATGTTGCGGGAGCCTTTTTCCGCTTTTGTTCAGCCTTTGTTCAAGGCGGGGGCTGGGTTCTTGGAACAGCAGGCCCGGGCCAAACATGGCAAGTCTTTTGTGCACTGCAAGCCCGAGCAACAAGACGCCATCATCGGCACCTTGCATCAGGGCAAAACGGGCAAGCGATTTAATGGCCGGGGCTTTTTTGAGCATTTGGTCCGCTTCACCATGGAAGGTTACTTAGGCGATCCGAAATACGGCGGCAACCGCAATGAAGTGGGATGGAAATTCATCGGCCGCAAGGAATGCTGGTGGCAGCCCCGGCAGCTCAAACTGTTACTGAATCCCGACAAGGGCCTGCCCTACTGAGGCATATGTGGCGAAACGGATCGACAAGGCTGACGTGGTGGTGGTGGGCTCGGGCGCGGGGGGTGCGCCGGTTGCGCTGCGACTGGCCGAGGCCGGTGCCCGCGTGGTCGTCTTGGACAAGGGGCCCTATTATACGGTCTCGGATTTTTCCACCGACGAAGTGGCGATCTGCCGACGCGATTTCTGGATTCCCTGGGCCTCGAAAGATCCCCACACCCTGCGAAAGTCCCCAAGCGAAGAAGCCAAGCTGACCCGGGAAGGCTGGACCAGCCAATGCGTGGGTGGTTCCACCGTCCACATGTCCGGCTTTACTTATCGATTGAAGCAATCGGATTTCAAGCTCAAGACTTTGACCGGGGGCCTGGCCGGGGCGGACATCGCCGACTGGCCCATCGATCTAAAAGACATGCTGCCCTATTACGATCTAATGGAACAACGCGTCGGCATTTCCGGCCAATGGCGCATCAATCCATTTGAAAACCGCTCGCGACCCTTTCCTTTGCCCGCCATGCGCCCCCATCCGGCAGCCCAACTCATCGATTCCGCGGCGGCGAGTTTGGGCAAGCATTCCTTCCCCACCCCCATGGCGATTATCTCCAAGGCCTACGGCAACCGGGGCCATTGCACCTACTGCGGATTCTGCGGCGAATACGGCTGCGAGACCACCGCTCGTTCGACCATCTTGGCTACCCTGATTCCCCAGGCCGAGGCCACCGGGCGATGCGAAATTCGGCCGCATTCCATGGTCACCCGCATCCTCGTCGACGACAAGGATCAAGCGTCCGGCGTGGAGTATTTGGACGCCGCGGGCAAACCCCACAAGCTCGAAGCGGGCCTGGTCATCTTGGCCGCCTCGGCGATCGAAAGCGCCCGTCTCTTGCTCATGTCCGCCAACGGGCGTTTTCCCAAAGGACTGGCCAATCGCTCGGGTCTTGTGGGCAAGAACCTCATGTTCTCCACCTTCGGCAAGGGCACGGGCATTTTTGACCGGGAAAAAATAGCCGCCAAGGTAGGTACCGAGGGCATGGATCTGCCCTTCCTGCTCCGCTCCTCGCAAGACGATTATTGGAACGAAAGCTGGTCACAGCCTCTGCCCAAAGGCGGCACGCACAATTTCCTGTTTCATCACCCCAACCCCATCAACGCCGCCGTCCGTCTGGCCATGGACTCCAAGTGGAAACTCTGGGGCCAGCCCATGAAGGATCGCATCCATCGCTATTTTCATAACGAACTATGGATCGAGTTTGAAGTCTTCGGCGAATTTCTGGCCAACCCCAATTGCTTCGTCGATCTGGATCCTGCCCACAAAGACAACATGGGCCTGCCCGTGGCGCGCATCACCTTAGGCCATCACCCGGTCTCGGCCGACGTGAATCGATTGATGGTCAGACACGGCATGGACATCTTAGAGGCCGTGCAGCCCAAAGCCAAAAAGGTCTACCCCTGGGCCTGGGCCAACACGACCTTCCACCTGCAACACGGCACCTGCCGCTTCGGCACGGACCCGGAACATTCGGTCCTGGATCGCAACTGCCAAAGCCACGACGTCAAAAACCTCTACGTGACCGACGGCAGCTTCATGCCCACCGCGGGCGCGATGCCGGCCACCCCCACCCTGGAAGCCAACGGTTTTCGTGTGGCGGACAGCATCATCGACCGCATGGACAAAGGCGAGCTACCCAGAAGCTAAGCCCAAATTACCCGGTGCACCGGGTGCTACACGCCAATATCTCCCGGTACACCGGGAGGTTTTTTGTTGATATCTCCCGGTGCACCGGGTATTATATGCCTATACCGGAAGGCAGGTGGTGAGGCATGTTGAGCAAAGAAAAGATCATGGAGACCATTAGTGACTGGAATTACTGGGGAAAAAATCTCCGCCCCAGCATAGAGCGCAAAAGCTATGAGGCCGAAATCGCACGCAAGGCCTCCAGTGGAGAAATCCTGGTCATCAAAGGCGTTCGCCGTGCCGGCAAATCCACCCTGCTTCTCAACGAAATCAAACGCCTGCGCGCCGAGGGACGCCCGGCCAAGGATATCCTCCTCGTCAACCTGGAGGACCCTCGCTTCATCAAGCATTTGAGCCCCGCACTTCTCGACCAAATCAAGGACGCCTATATTGAATTCATGGCCCCCGGCCCCAAACCCATCATCATGCTCGACGAGGTACAAAATGTTCCTGGCTGGGAAAAATGGGCGCTCAAGGAATATGGGCTTTCTCAATCCAGCCTCTATGTCACCGGCTCAAACTCGTCCTTGCTCGACCCCGAGATCGGCACCGCCTTAAGCGGTCGCTATCTCGATGTCACCGTCTTCCCCCTGAGCTTCGTTGAATTCCTGCATTTCAACCAGTTCTCCATTCGAGATCGAGCCGAAAGACTACAAAAACGAAACAAGGTCGATGGATTTTTCCGACGCTTTGTCGAACAAGGCGGTTTTCCAAAGCTCATCGAAATCTCGGATGATGAAACGAGGCGGGATACCCTCAAAGCCTATTATGATTCCATTCTTTTGCGTGACATCATCACTCGACACAAGATCGTCAACCACAGGACCCTCGAAGAACTCACGATGTTCTTGTTGAGCAACACCAGTTCGATCAACTCGATCAACAGACTTAAAAACAATCTCGGCATTTCCTACGACAGCGTCAAAGACTACACGCATTATCTCGAACAGGCTTGTCTGATTTTCCAACTCGCGCGTTTTGACTGGTCGATAAAAAAGCAGCTTACCCATCCCAAGAAATTCTATT
>JAUVAM010000506.1 GCA_030591745.1 Deltaproteobacteria bacterium | reverse complement strand
GCACCGGATCTTTCCGGCGAAGACGGTCTCTATTCGGCACCCGATCTCTCAGAAAATTCCGATGTCGACGTCAGGCAAACCGGTCCCCTTCGTCTGGGCTTTCAGCCGGATGCCACCCGCATGGATGAGCTGACCAACGAGCCGGCCAACGCGCCGGATCTTTCCGACATGCTCGCTTCTGTAGACAAAGGGGGCGCAGACGCGGACGCCGCTCTTTCGGACTTGATGAAGAAGCCCGATGGCCAAACAGAGGCCACGCCCTTCCCGGAGGAGCCGGAAGTAGGCGATGACCTGGAGTTCAAACTGGACGACGGCCTGGACGACGGCCTGGGCATCGACCTTGAAGTAGAAGAGCCTGAACCGAAGCCGAAGCCAAAACCGAAGCCGAAACCGAAGCCGAAGCCGAAACCGAAGCCAGATCCGGAACCCGCGCCAGAGCCCAGTCAAGATTCGGCCCAACAGAGCGATGAGTTAGACAGCTTTTGGGGCCTGGTGGACGAAATGGAAGCCGCCGTGGAAGAAGATGTTCCGGAGGAAGCCCCCTCGGAAACGAAGCCAGGACCGGCACCCCTGCCCGCTTTGGGCATCTCCCAGGCACAAGCGCCCAAACCGTCCAAGGCCAGCCCGAGCTTCGACGATCTGCAGCCCGCTAAAGAAGATAAGGGACCCATGAGCCTGGTGGGGAACATAGACAGCGGTGGCATGCTTGACGATTTATTCGGTGGGGGTGGATCAGGCGAAACCGCCGACAAGCCGGCCAAAGTGAAACCCAAAAAAGCCACCACGGGGGTTTCGGCCTCCTCGGGTCAAGGGATCAGCAGGCCCAGCGGCCCGGTCATGATCAATGAACTGAGTGGAGAGCGAAAAGCCACGGTTCACTTCAAAGACGGGGTCAACCGCCGAGGCGTCATCCAGGCAATCGATACGGACGCGGATTTGATCCACTTGGCCGATGCCCGTGGCGACGGCCCAGGAGAAGATCTGGTGGCCTTGTCGCTCAAGGCCATCTTCCTGATGCTCCCGCGGGGCGTTTTGCCACCGGAAAAATCAGGCTACTCGGTGCACGTGCGCATGATGGATGGCCGGGATCTCGATGGCTACGCGCCGGACTACGATCCCCAGCGCAAGGCCTTCACCCTCTTCCCGAACGACGAACGGGGCAACATCGAACGCGTCATCGTCTTCAACGACGCGATCAAAAACATCTGGTTCGATGAAGAATGAGGGGACCGGACAGCCTTAGTTAACCCAACCACCCGGCGGCTCTTTGTCGGAATCCACCACACGCAAATTCTTCTTGAGCTTCTTGTAACGTCGCCGCATCAACAACAAACGAATCCAGCCCAAAACCTTGGCAGGGCGCCAAGCGCCGGTGACCAACAAAAAGCCCGCGAACATACCGCCGAAGTGGGCGGCGATGGAGACGTTGGTGCCGCCGAGGGTGACGGACTGCGCCACGCCCAGGCCGACAAAAATCATGACCAGGTGCTTGCCCTTGATGGGAAAAATGCCGAACAAGTAAATTAAATTGTTCGGAAAGTTGAAGCCGAAGGCCACCAGGAGCGCATACAAAGCACCGGATGCTCCCATGGTGGGGATGGCACGCTGCTCGGGGAAAACCAAGGCCACCAAGAGAATGGACAAGCCAGCCACCAGGCCCGTCAAGAGATAGAACTTCACAAAACGACGCGCCCCCCAGAATCCCTCCAGCGGGGAACCGAACATCCACAAAATCAACATATTCCATAAAATGTGTGAAATGCCGAAGGGATCGTGAAGCCACATGTAGGAAAACAACTGCCATATCTGGCCTTCGAAGAGACAACGGTCGAAGGAGATGGACAGATTGTTGACCAGAAATTCCTCTCCAGCTTTGCCGCCCATGTGCCCGATGAAAAGCTCAGCAATCCACACCACCCCATGGATGATCAGCAACCACTTCACCGCCCTCGTCAATTTGAACTGAAGGCCGAAGCGATCAAAACCCTGTCCTGGATTTCCCTTGCCCATCATAGGTGGATGGTAGCCGGGTCGAGGCCCGGCCGCAAGAAGAGGTTCAGAAGAACACGTGGGTCAGGGCCACCGCGGCGATGACACCGGCCATGTCCGCGGTCAGACCCGCGGGCAAAGCATGTCGCACTTTGTGCACCTGCACCGCGCCGAAATAGACGGCCAGCACGTACAAGGTGGTTTCCGTGGAACCCTGCATGACCGAAACCATGTAGCCGGCGAAGGAGTCAGGGCCATACTGGGTAAAAATGGAGCTCATGTAGCCGAAGGCTCCGTTGCCGCTCAAGGGGCGGATGACCGCCATGGGCAAGACCTCGGCCGGCATACCCAAAAGACCGGTCAAGCGCCCCAGGGTTTGACCGAGTATGTCCATGGCACCGGAAGCCTTGAACATGGCCACGGCCACGATGATGGCCACCAGGTAAGGGATGATGCGCACAGCCACCCGAAAGCCCTCTTTGGCACCCTCCACCAGGGACTCGTAAACCCGTACGCCACGGCGCAATCCAGCCAAAAGAAGGGTGGCCATGAGCAAGGGGATGGACCAGAAAGAGAAGAAGTCCTTAAACAAAGCCCAACCGATGGACGACACCTCCATCCAGGGCTGGGCCAGAGGAAGGCAGACCCCCATGGCGGGGCCAATCTTCTCGGCGGTTTCCTTGGACTCAAGCATGGACTGCGCGGCATGAAAATAGTGAAAGACAGCCGCGGCAGCGAGGCTCAAGATGCACACCCAGACAAAAATCTTCACGCCCCGGCCCACGGTGCTCGGGTCGGACTCGATCACCTCGGCGGATTCGGCACCCCCTTCTTGTGGTTCATCCGTGGCATCATCCGTGGCATCCGCCACCGCTGCCTCATCAGCCGAATCAAGCCCCTCAGCCGAATCAGCCTGAACCTGGCCGGCTTCGGCCACCAATTGCTCGGGTAGTTTGTAGCGACGGAGGCGCTGCAGGCTCTTGGCCGCCAAAATGCCCACGGTGGTGGCCACCGCGGAAGCCAGCAAGCTCGGCAACCAAATGCCCGCCGGGTCGGTCGAACCGGCCGCGGCCCTGAGTCCGATTGTGCCCGTGGCGAGCAAAGAAAGGCTGGAGGTATTGATGGCCAAGAACAGACACATGGCATTGGTGGCCGTGCCCTGCTCTTTGTTCAGCTTGTTCAGTTCCACCATGGCCTTGATACCGAAAGGCGTGGCCGCGTTGGCCAGTCCCAACATGTTGGCACCGAAATTCATGATCATGGCGCTCATGGCCGGATGATTCTCCGGTATCTCGGGAAACAGCCAATGCATGGGCCGACGCAGGCCCCGGGCGATGACGCGCATCAGGCCACTCTCCTGAGCGACCCGCATGATGCCAAGCCAAAAGGCCATGATGCCCACCAGCTTCAGGGCCAACCAAACAGCCTCCTGGGCCGACTCAAAAGAGCGAATGGTCAATTCCTGCATCTGGCCGGTGAAACCCGCGCAAACGATGGCGACCATGACCAAACCCAACCAAATCCAATTCATCATGAGTGCATCCACTCCTTTGGAAACAAAGAAGCTATTTTGTCAGGGGTACCGACGATGTCAAGGAAACGCCCTTGCCTCTTTCTCCTTGGGGGAATATTTTCCAAAAATGAACAAGGCGCAAGCCCGCAAGCTGCTGGTCATCGACAACGCCCTGGATCACGCGTTCTATCGCCCGGTGGAGCACTGGTCACAAGCCGCCGGCATCCAGCTCAAATCCGTTCATCCCCCTTCCGGCCAAGGCCTGCCCGATGTCGACGCCGCCAGCCACGTTAGTCTCTCGGGCTCCGAAGCCAGCATTGTTATGAGGGAACCCTGGGCGGAAGAAGAAGCCCGCTGGATTCAAGAAGCGGTTGAGGCCGGGACGAAG
>JAUVAM010000104.1 GCA_030591745.1 Deltaproteobacteria bacterium | reverse complement strand
GGCTTTGTTGCTGCCCTTGGGTGCTTGCGAGGAAGAAAGAGATAGTTTGTTGGACGATTGGGACCATCCATCGCCAGTTATTCGAGCCGGTGCCGTGCTGAGTTTGGCCCAGATAGGCGACGAGGAAGCTTATCGATTGGTGGTGCGATCCCTGCAGGACCAATCGTCAGTTGTGCGGATGTCGGCGGTTCAAGCCCTGGGAGACTTCACCAAGCGGGACACTACGGCGGCCGTTGTTCAAGCTTCCCTGGATGCAGACCCGGAAGTTCGGGCTGCGGCTGTTGGCGTCTTGGGTAAACTGGGTGGTGACATGGCCCGTCGTGCTCTGGTTCGTATGGTTTTGTTCGGCGAGTCCGATACGGCTGTTCGGGCCCTGGTTTTTTCGACCCTGGAAAACATGGGACTCTCTGGCGAACGCTTGAGCGGAGAAATTGCGGAAAGCCAGATGTCTTGGATTCGTGAAAACCTGGAGGAGGCCAAGGGACTGGCCCTTGTGAGACTGGTCAGACAAGCAGGCCGCTCGGTACATCCGGGTGGAATCGACGTTGTTCTGAAAGCCCTTGAGAGTCGGAAGTTGGATGTGGTCTTGGCCGGGCTTAAGGTCTTGGACGGCAGGGGTGGACAACGTGCGCTGCAAAAACTGAAATTGTTGGTCAGCGATCCGGTGGAGGAAATTCGACTGGAGGCCATCGCCGCGGCCAAGCCCTTCGGCGATAAGGGTCTTGTTCTCCTTCATGCCTGCCTTCGGGACCCTGCACCCAAGGTTCGCTCCAAGGCCTTGTATGCGCTGACCGCCGCCACCAAAGCACCTCCTGCCACCGCCTTGTGCCCTTTGTTGACTGATCGCGATGAGGAAGTTGGCCTGCTGGCGGCAAGCCTGGTTCATGGACAGGGCCTCACCTGCGACCTGGATGGACTGAATGACGCCTTGAAGACAGGGGGCCGCGAGGGGGGCCGCCAAGTGACTCGTGTCCTGGGTCGCGTTGGAGGGGACAGAGCCTTGGCCATCTTGCGCGAACACCAGGCGAAGGCTGATGGACCTGATGCAGGATGGCTTCTTGTTGCCTTGGCCCATGCAGGCGCTTCTCTTTCAGAAGTTGGGCCTGCGCTGGAAAAAGAAATTGAGAATCGACTCAGTCAAGAAGAAACGCTTTCGGTAGACTGGTTCGGCAAGGACAAATTGCCCGCTTTACGAGGCCCCCAGGTCGAAGCGCCTGCGGGCAAACCTGAGGAGGAGGAGAAAGCGGACCCGAATCCGAATGAGAAGGCATCTACTGGCAAGCGCCTGAGCGAGGCCGAGTTGGCGAAACTATTGGCCAAGCACGGTTTGCCTGCCGCGAGCGAGAACGCGCCGCGAGGCCTGTCCGATCTATTGGCCGGTTATGCTCCAGCCAAGGAGAAATCCTTTGCCCGCAATCTATTCAGGCCTGTTTTTTCCGAAGACCAGACCTTGCTTGCTTCCTTGATCGGCGCTCTGTGGAAATTGCAAGTGGAGCAGGCGAGACCACTTGCGCTTCGCGCCCTTTCTGTTTCAGCACCAGGACTTCAAGCCGCCACTTGCAAGCAACTTCTCGAACAAAGGGATGAGGATTTCAAACTTGAATTGGACAAGCCTGCCGTGACCGCGCTAGGTCACCTGATCTCGACAGGAAAACCCGAGGAACGAAGGCTTGCCTCCAGCCTGGTTGGGCGACTGAAAGACAATCGTCTGTCATCTGCGATTTTAGCTGGCCTGGAGAACAGCAACTGGGAGACCAAAGCGGCTTTGATTGAGACCTTGGGCAGGCTGAAAGACAAAACGACCCTGCCTGCGCTGACGCGTTTGCTGGATGGCTATTCGGCCATACCTGCAGCCAGGGCCTTGGCCAAATTGGGGAACCCGGATGCCATCGAAGCTTTGAGGAAGGCACTGGAAAGGGCCGGACCTGCTGAGATCCAAGAAATTCAGCTTGCATTGGCTCGATTGGGTGATCGGGAAGTGCTGGAGATGGCCTCCAAGGATTTGCATGCCTCAAATCCACGCGTTCGCCAGAATGCCGTTCGCGTTCTGGGCAGCCTGGGTGGCAAGGCTGCGACGGAGGCTCTGAAAAGTACGCGCTTTGATTTGGACCGACTGGTTCGAAAAGAAGCAAAATTGGCGTTGGAAAAAAGAATGACGGGAGAAAGCACTCATGGCCAACATCCGCAAGATCAAGGACGAGGCGGCCAACCTACTCCGCAAAGGTAGGTACGATAAGGCGCTCAAGCTATACGAGCAGGTGATTGAAATCGAGCCTGATGACCACGCCTCGCGGCGCAACGTGGGGTATATCTATCGCAAGATGGGCGAGACCCAGAAGGCGGCCCAGACCTTTGTAGATCTGGCCAACGAGTATGCCGAAGATGGATTTTTGCTGAAGGCCATCGCGACTTGCAAGGTGGTCTTGGACATCGACCCCGATCACAAGGATGTGCAGAAAAGATTGGCGGAGTTATATGCCAAGCGCTCCGGTGGTCGGAAAGCACCCGCTATCAAGGTCAAAGTGTCACAAGAGCCTGACACCCCTCCGCCTCCACCCGCGGGGGGCATGCGAGGCCTGGCCACAGATCCAATTGAACTGGATACCGGCGAAGGCGAACAGGTGACCTTTGAGATTCAGCGTACGACCTCCATGGATGATCTCAACGAAGCCGCGGGTGGAATTGAGGCGATTCCCTTAGATGCCCTCGCTTTGGAGGCCATCCCCCTGGGGCCCATGCCCATGATGGACTTGCAGGGTCGGACGGAAGAATCCCAACCTTCAGTTGGGACTTCGCCCCAACCTTCGGTTGGGACTTCGCCCGTGCCGGCACCCATGCCCATCATCGAGCCCGAAGCGCTCGAAGCGGTGGAGCCTGCACCAGAACCTGCACCAGAACCTGAACCTGAACCTGAACCTGAACCCCAACCTTCGGTTGGGACTTCGCCCGCACCAGAATCCACACCAGAACCCACACCAGAACCTGAGCCTTTGTCTGCATCGGAGCCCGCGCTTGCATCGGAACCCGCGCTTGCATCGGAGCCCGCGCTTGAGCCTGAGCCTGAGCCCGCGCCTGAGCCTGCACCGGAGCCTGCACCCATCGTGGGTGAGTTGGTTGAGGCCCAGGCTGAGGTCCCGGATGCCACCGAGGCGGACAGAGCGGATGGTTTGCAGTTCGATCTCCGAGTCGACGAGGCCGCCAAGCAGGAAGCCACGCTTCCTGAGATTCCGCTATTTAGTGATCTCTCGCCGGAGGCCTTCATCACCATCCTTGAGCGAATGAAGATGGTGTTCATGCAGCCTGGTGAACTGGTCTTACGAGAGGGTGACGCAGGCTCCAGCATGTTCACCATCGCCTCAGGCAGAGTCAGGGTGCTCAAGCGCCTCGACGAGAGCAAGCTCGTTCAGCTTGCCCGCCTGGGAGAAGGCGCCTTTTTCGGCGAGATGAGCGTTTTGCAGGGTGGTCCACGCGGCGCTTCTGTTCAATGCATCGAAGAAGGAGAGCTCTTTGAGATCTCCCGTGCACTAATCGACGACGTGATTAAATTGCACCCGGAAGTTGAGATGGTGCTCAATAAGTTCACTCAGCAGCGCCTGCTGCGAAATATCATGGCCACCTCACCCCTGTTTAAGCCATTCCGGAAGGAAGAGCGCGTACAGATCATCCAGCGATTCGTTCAGCGTGAAGTCGAAGCGGGGGAGGTGCTGGTCACCGAGGGCGAGGAGTCCGACGGCCTATATCTGGTCTTGCGCGGCACCATGCAGGTTTACTGCAAAATGGCGGATGGTCAGGTCCTGGAGGTGGGCGAGCTTTCCGAGGGCGAAGTATTCGGCGAGATCTCCTGCCTTCGAAAAGAAGCAGCCATCGCCACGGTCAAGCCGCGGTCACCCGGCATGGTGCTCAGGTTGCCAAGGGAGGACTTCGACTCCTTGATCATGAGCCATCCCCAGATTCTGGTCATGGTCAATCAACTGGGGGAAGAACGGGTGGCCATCACCACCAACGCCCTGGCCGAAAAGGGTATCTTAATCTAGAAGCAGGTCTTGCTGGAATATCAGGGGGTGGCCAGTCGTACCGTCTGTTCCTTGACTCCCTCGGCCACTCTCACAATGGCGCAGTTGACGGGGAGGCTGTACAGTTCTTTCTCCCTGGTTCTGAGAATCACCCCCGACATGACGCAGGCGGAGGAGAGGACGCAGACCGTGTAGCCTCCAGGCTTGATGTGATCGAAGCTTGTGGTGTTGGAGACTTCGGGGCGGATCATTTCCACCTTGGTGCCGAGTACGTCCTTGCTGTAGTGGGGAACAATCTCGCCGAAATTTCTGGCTTCTATCTCTGAATTCAGCTTCACCACGGCCCAGCCCTCGTCCGGTGCTGCTTGTCGGAAATCGACTTCGACCGTCAACACCGCGCCTTTGGGTGCGAGGGTGATTTCGATGCGCTGTTCCTCTCCGCCTTTCACTTTGACAGCCTGGCCCTCCGGTAAAAGACGAGGATCCCTGATTTCATTTCTTCCTTCTTCATGCGCAGACAAGATGTAGTCGCCTTCGGGCATGCGCTTGAATTCGTAGGCTCCGTCCGAAGCCGAGGTCCTCATGATCTTGAGCTTCCCCTTGTTGGCTTCTTCTATTTTTACTCGCGCCCCGGCCACCGGTTGATTCTCACGACGGACGACTCCCGTAAGGCTTCCTTCCGGCCTGAGCAAAATCTCGATCTCCTGGTTTTCTTCACCTCCGGGAATCTCGATGCCGTTTGAATGGCCGTGCTTCCGATGGTGAGCAATGATAGCCAGGGAGCGATCGGATACGCCCTCTATCCTAAATTGTCCATTGGGGCCGGTTTGTGTTCGCCGCTTGTTGCCCTCCCATGAAGTTTTTTTCGGCGTATCAAAATCATCATTGAACTTCAGAAAAGATCTGCCTGTCTCGACGATCGCTCCTTCGATGGGGTTGTGCTGATTGTCCACCACCGTTCCGGCGATGCTTCGTCCTTCCGAAACGACCAGGGTGCCGATGTCCCGGGTTTCTTCGGACCTGACAAATACATTTGTCTTGACCAACTGCAAAAAGCTATCGCCAGCCACGGTCAATGTGTAAGTACCTGGTGGAATGCCCTGAAGCAAAAAAGAGCCGTCTTCATTTGAAAAGATGGGTGCTTGACCAAAGCCTGTGATGAAACGACCTTTGGTGACAAAGATTTGAAATCGGCTGGGTGCTTGTTGCTTGCTGGTAAGCACCCGACCTTTGAGCCCGCCGTTTGGGTCCAGCAACAATCGCACATTTTCATCACCTGTGTGCGCCACCACTTTTTTCGAACCGACCTTCAGGTATCTGGCAAATTCAGGTTGTCCCTGCATCGCCACGGAGAGTTTAAAGCTCCCGGGTCTCAATCCCCCCAAAGAAAAATGTCCTTCCGAGTCAGTGGTGTTTGTCGCATGACCGGCGATGAAACTATCGCGGCGCTTCGACCTCTTGGCGGGGAATGCCATCACACGGGCATCAGCAACAGGCTCATTTTTCGAATTCACCACGACACCTTGAATCCGCCCATCCAGCAAGACCAAAACCACGCCCGTTTTTGATGCTTTGGATTTCAAATCCACGTCGACGACATCGGAACTGAGGGCACCGAGCCTGGCGACCAGTCGAAGTTCTGTTCTCGGTAGCCCTCTCAAGTGAAAGGTGCCCTTGGCATCTGATATGCCATGAATATAGGAATCATCGCTGGCGAGCCCTCGCAATCTTGCGCCGGGCACGCGCTCGCCGTCCAAGTCACGGACCTCCCCTTGCACATCGCCTCCACGCTCCACTTCGAGGCGTATCCCCGACATGGCCCCACGACCGTCGAGGGTGACGGCTTTTGGTTTTCCCGCCAAATAACCTTCATGACTCGCTTGGAATTTATAGCGCCCCGCGGACAATCCTGGAAATGACCATTGGCCTTCCGAAGCCGATTTTGCTGTGCCCAATGGGCTGACATCTCCCAATCGAGTGGCTGAAACGCTCGCATCCGCAAGAGCCTTTCCCGCCGGATCCACCACCGAACCCGAGACGGAAGCCCCCGGGTACAACAACAGGGTGCGCTTCTGCTCGAGACCGGCATGCCTCGAAATCCTGATGTAGTCACTGATAAGCCCATAGCCAGGCGCGGAGGCCTCCAAGTAGGTTGTCCCCTCCGGGATGCCTTCGAAGAGAACCGTGCCGTTCCTGTCGGTCCTGGCCCATCTTTCGCTATACTTGTGTCGTCCGAGGAGCACCATGGCCCCTTCCAGGGCCTTGTCTGAATCGCCGTCTCGAACGGTTACTTGCAAAGAGGCTGCTTCCTTTAGACGCAGAATCACAGGTTCAGTCGAGTCCGTGAGAAACACCTCTAAGGGATCCGCCAGGCGACTTCCAGACCGTGCGGAAATCCGATACCTCCGCTGAGGCAAGTTCGTGAACACAAAGGTGCCGTTTTGTTCGCTTTGCGTGGTGCGCGGGGGATAAAAGGACATCAGGATCTCGGCATCCGCGACCGGCAATTCATCCTTGTCGATCACCTGCCCCTCGAGTTGGAGAGCGCCCGCTGGATCGTCTCTGGCCGCCTTGACCCCACTCATGTCCGCTTTGGCTCTCGCCATTTTGGATTCGGAAGGTCGCTTCGTGAGTTCTTTGTCACTTTCCACGACCTCTGACTCTGTATGTCCGGTCTGCTCCGCATCTCTGGGCCAGAAAACAAAGCCCGCAATGAGCAGCGCAAGGATTACGACAGCCCACCAGATTCGAACAGAAGCGATTGACTTGCTTTCCTTCATGTCGAGCATCCTCTCAATGGAGCCTTAAGGCGTAGCCAGGTTGACGGTCAGTTCCCTGGTCCCCTCGGCCACCCTCACAAGCGTACAGCTGACAGGCAATTCGTGTAACTCCTTCGGATGCGGCCTGAGCACCATGTTTCCGAAGACACAGGCGGAAGGCAGGATACATACGGTGTAGTCACCAGACGGCACGTTGATGAAGTTGGTGACTTTGGACCCTTCTGGTCGAATCGTCTTGAATTCGACCTCATGCAGGCGTCGATCATAGAGAGCAAGAATCTCGCCGTATTTCCTCGCGCTTTCGATGGCCACATTGAGCTTCACCAGCGCCCAGGGGTCTTTGCTTGCTTTTCGGAAATTGACCGAAACCTTGATGATGGAACCAACAGGCCCGAGATCGATATCGATGCGTTTTTTTTCTCCGCCTTCCACATTGATGATTTCCTCTGGAGGCAGGCGCCCAGGGTTTGTTTCCGGTATGGCTCTTAGGAGGTAATCGCCTTGAGGAATGTCTTCAATTTTGTAGGTTCCATCCGAGGCTGTTTTCTTGGAGAGATTGATTTTTCCGTGATTGGCCTCTTTGAGCGTCACCCTCGCTCTATTCAGCGCTTGCTTGCCCCTGCTGACCCGTCCGGTGAGACTTCCTGTCTCTTGGACCAGGATTTCGATTTCCTGGTTTTCCTCACCTTCGGGAATCTCGATGAAGCTCGAATGACCATGCCGTTGGTGATGCGCGATGATGCCAAAGGCATACTCGGAAAAACCCTCCACGAGAAACCGTCCATCGGGCCCTGTCTTTTTACGCCGTCTTTCGCCAGACCATGATATTTTTTTGGGTAAGCGAGAGTTATCCAGAAATTTGAAGAATGAAATCCCGGTTTCGACGATGGCTCCTTCTATGGGCTCATGGTGACGGTTCACCACGGTCCCTCTGATGCTTCGGCCGGACTCTGCAATCAAGGTGCCGACATCCGTGATCTTTCCAGCGCTGACCTCGATGTTTTTCTTGATCAAGGCTTTGAAGCTATCGCTCACCACGCTCAATTCGTATTTGGCGGGTGGCATGCCCTGTAAGAGAAAGGAGCCGTCCTCGTTGGAAAAAGACAAGGGATCACCAAGTGCCATCATCATACTGGACCCCATGGGATGAAAATAGGCATACCAAATCTGAAAGCCCTTGGGTGTCTCTTCGCTCTTGGTTCGTATCCGACCCTTGATCCCCCCGTGCGGGTCCATCACCAGACGCACATTTTTCTCGCCTGTGCTTGCCTCCTGACTTGCCGAAACCTTCGGAAGGGCGGGGCGAATCGACCGCTCGTGGTACCCCGCGGTGAGTCTGTAATCCCCGGGCATCAATGGCCCTACGGAGAAATGGCCATCCGAATCAGTCACATTTGTTCTGGAGCCGGAAAGTCTTCTTTCGTAGCCCGACCAACCGCCGAGAAGATGCGCCCCCACGTGGGCGCCTGAAATGGGCTCTCCTTCCGAGGTGACCACGACACCTTGAATTTGAGCATCCTGCAAGATCAAGATCACCCCATCTGCTGATGTCTTGGATTTCAGGTCCACGTCGACGGCTTCGGAGGCACGGGTATCATCCAAAGCGGCAAGTCGAAGCTCGCACCTTGCAAGTCCCTTCAAATGGAAATACCCAGCGGCATCTGCTTGGCCTTTGGAACAGGCCTCCGCCAGCCTTCCATCCTTGGGTATCGTTCGTAACATTGCGTTTGGGACGCGCTTTCCGCTCGAATCCCGAACCTCACCCTTGATTTCACCGCCGGTCCTCATTTTGATGACCAGATTGGACACGGCTTTACGACCGTCGAGCGTGAGCACTTCCAGTTTTCCGACCAAATAATCCTCGTGACTTGCTTCGAATTCAAAACGACCGGCGGACAGGCCTGGAAATGACCATTGACCTTCGGCGGTCGACTTGGTTGCACCCAGTCGACCACCCGAGCCGGCTTGGTTTGCAGAGACCTTTGCCCCGGCAAGAGGCTTTCCTTC
>JAUVAM010000308.1 GCA_030591745.1 Deltaproteobacteria bacterium | reverse complement strand
TTGCGGTGGACGTCAAGTTGATTCAGCCCATCGCGATGGAGCAAGAGCTGCGCTTCGCCATTCGCGAAGGCGGCCGCACGGTCGGCGCTGGCGTCGTTACTGAAATCATCGAGTAGGGGAAGCGAGACTGAACCATGAATCGAATAATCGTGACGCTTGAATGTACCGAATGCAAGCGGCGCAACTACACGGCGACGCGCAACAAGAAACAGCATCCTGAGAAGTATCGCCTAAAAAAGTACTGTCCATTTGACAGGCGCCATACTGAACACAAGGAATCCAAGTAAGTCTTGGAACTGTTTTCCGGGTGTGGAGGATGTTTCGGGTCAGTAGCTCAACTGGTAGAGCAATGGTCTCCAAAACCATAGGCTGAGGGTTCGATTCCTTCCTGGCCCGCTTACTTCTTCACCCCCCACGGATCGGGGTTCACATGAGCCAGAACCGTCGTTGGATTGCACTATTCTATTTTGTCAGCGCACTGTTGGTGTGGGTGCTGACGGATAAATTTTTAACTCAGATCATGGCTTGGACCAGCCTCACCGACTTCAACTATGAGTTGTTGAGTGAGCGGTTTACCCTGACCACCCTGCTGGGTTTGACTCTGGCATTGGTGATGGGGATCCGCATGTATCGCAGCCCCAAGTACTCGGGTTTGCTCAATGAGGTCGTTGTCGAGTTGCGCAAGGTCACTTGGCCGAACGCTCACGAGACGCGCAGCGCGACCATTGTGGTTTTGGTCACGGTGTTCATTATGGCTTTCTTGTTGGGCTTGTTTGACTTTTTCTGGTCGAGCGTCATGGATTGGTTGTATCCCAGTGTCACCTCGGTGTGACCAATCGGTTTGGAGCTAGGGCGGCATGAGCGATTCAGAAAACAAAGAGATGGTCGGCGGCACGGCGGAGCCAGAAGAATTGCCTCCGGTCGAGCAGCAGGCAGTAGGCGCTGCGGTTGTGGCCGAGCAAGGCGAACCTGCGTCTGACGAAAAGCAAGGCGAGCCTGCGTCTGACGAAAAGCAAGTCGAGCCTGCGTCTGACGAAAAGCAAGTCGAGCCTGCGTCTGGCGAAGAGCAAGGCGAGCCTGCGTCTGGCGAAGAGCAAGGCGAGCCTGCCCCGGACAAAATGCCGATGCAGTGGTATGTGGTGCATACCTATTCGGGTTACGAGAACAAGGCAAAGCAGGCCTTGGAAGAGCGCATCAAGCGGGAAGAGTTGGTTGACCACTTCGGCGATTTGCTTATACCGACGGAAGAGGTTGTTGAAATGCGGCGCGGCAAGCGGCGTACTTCCAAGCGCAAGTTCTTCCCGGGTTATATGTTGGTCGAAATGGCCTTGACGGAAAAGACTTGGTACCTTGTCAAGTCCACGCCCAAGATCACGGGCTTCGTGGGCAATTCGACCCGACCGCTGCCCGTACCTGAACAGGAAGTGCGCCGGATTTCCAAGCAGATGCTACAAGGTGCCGAACGACTGACACCCAAGATCTTGTTTGAAAAGGGTGATTCCGTTCGTGTGGTGGACGGTCCCTTCGCCAATTTCAACGGCGTGATCGATGATGTTGAGTCGGAGAAGGGCAAATTGCGCGTATTGGTCAGTATTTTCGGTCGGGCTACTCCGGTCGAAATGGATTTCGTTCAGGTCGAAAAGACCTGAAATTAGCAGGAGCAAGGTTATGGCAAAAAAGATCATGGGTATGATTAAGTTGCAGGTCACCGCTGGGCAGGCCAATCCCGCACCCCCCGTGGGGCCGGCCTTGGGCCAGCACGGCGTCAACATCATGGAGTTCTGCAAGTCCTTTAACTCCCGGACCCAAAAAGATGCCGGGATGCTGATTCCCGTGGTCATCACGGTCTATCAGGATCGGTCGTTTTCTTTCATCACCAAGACCCCCCCGGCCGCGGTGTTGATCCTGAAGTCCATGAATATCCCCAAGGGCAGCGACAATCCGGGCAAAGAAAAAGCTGGGAAAATCAAGAAGAGCCAGCTGAAGGAAATCGCCGAGCTCAAGATGGTTGACCTGAATGCCAATGACATCGATGCGGCCACGAATATTATAGCGGGTACGGCCAGGTCCATGGGCATTGATGTGGTCGAAGGTTAAGCGAATCATTGAAGGCAGGAGTCACGCATTCAAATGATGCGGACGCTTGAACTGCTTGGAGGAAGTCATGCCGAGACACGGTAAACAATATCGCAAGGGTCGCGCGACGGTTGATCGCTACAATCGCTATACGGTCGATGAAGCTTTGGCCATGATCAAGGAAATGGCCTACGCCAAGTTTGACGAAACGGTGGACGTGGCCGTCAACCTGGGCGTGAATCCCAAGTATTCCGACCAGATGGTTCGGGGTGCCGTGGTTCTGCCCCATGGTGTCGGCAAAACCCTTCGGGTTGCAGTCTTCGCCAAGGGCGAGAAGGCCAAGGAAGCCCTGGATGCCGGAGCGGACATTGTTGGAGCCGAGGATCTGGCTGAGAAGATCCAGGGTGGCTTCATGGATTTTGATAAGTGCGTCGCCACCCCGGACATGATGGGCGTGGCAGGCAAGTTGGGTCGTATCCTGGGCCCCCGCGGCATGATGCCCAACCCCAAGGTCGGTACCGTGACCATGGATATCGCCAAGGCAGTGGCCGAGACCAAGGCCGGCAAAGTGGATTTTCGCGTGGACAAAGAAGGCATCGTGCACGCCCCTGTCGGCAAGATCTCTTTTGATGTACAGAAGCTGAAAGAGAACATGGGGACGTTGGTGGACGCGCTGCAAAAGGCGAGGCCAGCTTCCGCCAAGGGTTTGTATATTAAGGTTGCGACCATTTCAACCACCATGGGTCCTGGCGTCAAAATGGACGTCAACGATTTTGGTACGTTGAATTTGTAGTTTGTTGCCTTTAGTGGCTTCCGGTCGAAGACCGCAGGTCCCAATTATTGGGGTAATGAAGTTGAACGACTTCGCCTGCCGAGACAGGGAAGAAAGTGATGACGCAGTGCATCCTTCCCCTTCTCACTTCCGGGGCTTTTCAAGAAGAGAAAGGCTTCCAGCTTGGGAGTCGGGGAAAGGAGGTGATGAATCGTGGAGAAAAAGATAAGCAAAGGAAGAGCGGAGCGATCCAAAGTCATCGAAGAACTTAAGGATTTGTTCGAAGCCAGCCAGGGCGGAGTTTTAACGAACTTCCGTGGGCTGAACGTAGCGCAGATCACGGATCTTCGCAGGAAGTTTCGCGAACAGAATGTCTCGTACCATGTGGTCAAGAACAGCCTGACCGGCATCGCGTTGTCCGGGACGATTTATGAGGGACTCAAGGATTATCTGACGGGTCCCACGGGCATCGGCTTCGGCAGCGACGATCCGGTCGCGGCGGCCCGCGTGGCCGTTGAATTCGCCAAAGACAACGACAAGTTGAAGATCAAAGGTGGATTCATCGAGGACGAGGTGCTTGGCGAGAGCGGCCTGACCGAGATATCAAAACTCGGCGGACGCAAGGATCTGATGGCCATGTTGCTTTCGGCCATGAACGGTCCTTCGCAGAAGTTCCTGGGTGTCTTGAACGGTGTGCCGAGGGATTTCCTGGGCGTGCTCAAGGCGCAGGCAGACAAATTGGAAAACGCATAATTTTTGTTTGAACAATTGATTTCGGGTCTCGGAGAGAGAACCCGAGCTTGAGGAGAAGAACCATGGCGGAAATCACGAAAGAGCAACTGATCGATCATCTCAGCAACCTGTCGGTCATCGACCTGAACGAACTGCGTAAAGAACTCGAAGACAAATGGGGCGTCGAAGCGGCATCTCCCATGGCGATGCCCATGATGGGTGCTGCTGCCGCGCCGGTAGAAGAACAGACCGAATTTGACGTGATTTTGGAAGAAATGGGCAACGAGAAGATCAAGGTCATCAAGGCCGTTCGCGAGTTGACGGGTCTGGGCCTGAAAGACGCCAAGGATCTGGTTGATTCAGCGCCGAAGGCGGTCAAAGAAGGCGTGGACAAGGATTCCGCGGAAGAAGCCAAGAAGAAATTGGAAGCAGCAGGCGCCAAGGTCGCGCTGAAGTAGATCGTTTGATTCTGGTACCTTCCGGCCGGCGCGTTTGCGTCGGCCGGAGGGAATGTTTCGCGGGCGTGTGGCCATTGGCCACGCATTGGACCAGGAGCAACGCATGGCCTCGGTGATCCAGAACAATTTCAGCCTCCGCAAAAGTTTTGCTCGCATCCGGCAGGTTGTTGACATTCCGAACCTGATCGACGTGCAGAAGCAGTCCTACGCAAAGTATCTGCAGGCGGATGTGCCTTCGGAGCAGCGCAAGGACATCGGTCTGCAAGGTGTCTTCAAGAGTGTGTTCCCGATCAGGGACTTCAACGAGACTTCGTCACTGGAATTCGTCAACTACCTGCTTGAGAAGCCCAAATACGATGTGGACGAATGTCACCAGCGGGGCATGACCTATGCCGCACCCGTCAAGGTGGTGATTCGGCTGGTCGTCTGGGACAAGGACGAAGAGACGGGCACCAAGTCCATTCGGGACGTGAAGGAGCAGGAGGTCTATTTCGGGGAAATCCCGATCATGACCGAGCACGGCACCTTCATCATCAACGGCACCGAACGAGTGGTGGTAAGCCAGTTGCATCGCTCGCCAGGCGTCTTTTTTGACCACGACCACGGCAAGACCCACTCATCGGGCAAGCTTCTGTACTCGGCTCGGGTTATCCCCTATCGGGGCTCCTGGCTTGATTTCGAGTTTGATGTGCGCGACAAGGTTTTCGTGCGTATCGACCGGCGGCGCAAGCTGCCTGCCACGGTATTGCTCCGGGCTTTGGGCTACTCGGCGGAAGAACTGCTCAATTACTACTACGACACCGAGTATATTCGCTTTGAAAAGGGCGGCAAGTTCACAAAGAGCATCGACTATGAACGCCTGCCCGAGACGCGCGCGATCCGGGAAGTACGCGATCCCGATACGCATCGGATTTTGGTGCCCAAGAATCGAAAGTTCAACCGGCGCGCCATCGAGCGTTTCAAAGAGTTGGGTCTGAAGTGCCTGCCCGTGCAGAAGGAAGAGATCCTGGGTCGCGTGGCAGCCCATGACGTCATCGACGAAGAGACCGGCGAGATCCTCATGGAATGCAATGAGGAGCTCACCGAAACGAAGATCGAGCTTCTTCGCAAGCACGACGTGGAAGAGTTGGAGATCCTTTACATCGATGGCCTGAACGTTGGCCCATGGCTGCGCGAGACGCTCCTGGATGACAAGGTCACTTCTCCTGAAGAGTCGATTCTGGAGATTTACGGTCGCTTGCGTCCGGGCGATCCCCCCACCATGGATTCGGCCCAAAAGCTTTTCCTTAACTTGTTTTTCAACCCCGAGCGCTACGACTTGAGCCGTGTGGGTCGACTGAAGCTGAACTACAAGTTTGGCCTCAACGAACCCCTGGACAATGTGGTGCTCACCAAGAAGGACATTTTGGAGACCGTTCGCTACCTGCTGGGTCTGCGAGATGGTCGGGGTACCGTTGACGACATCGACCATTTGGGCAACCGGCGGTTGCGCACGATTGACGAACTTGCGGCCGACGAGATTAGAAAAGGCTTGCTCAAGCTCCGCAAGACGGTTCAGG
>JAUVAM010000367.1 GCA_030591745.1 Deltaproteobacteria bacterium | reverse complement strand
GCCTCACGGAGGCAAGACATGACCCCGGGAGTTTTATGGGGTCAGACACCGGCACTTGACACTTGGGATCGTGGTTGATCAGTTAGTTGCGATGGAAAACCAGGGATTTGGCTATGTGTCAAGTGCCGGTGTCTGACCCCAGAAGCTGACCCCAGAAGCTGGTCTCCTGGTTTCGTTCGTGAGTTTCTCGACTTGTTGTAGCTAAGAACCTCGAAAGTGCCCCAATTGCTCATTGGCCGGCCTGATCCTGATCCTGAAATCCGGGTGATGCTTAACAAGTCGGCTTGGCTTGTGCCCTTTTCGGGGGCGTGGTAAATTCCGGGCGTGTTAGGTGAATCCAGCAAGACCCATGCCCGGGTGTTGGTTATCGACGACAACCCGGACACTCGCGAATACTTGGAGGCCTGCTTGAGCCCGGCCTACGAGGTTTTGCATGCGGCCACGGGAGAAGACGGCCTGGCCCAGGCCCAGCGGCATAACCCGGATGCGGTGCTTTTGGATTTGAACTTGCCGGGCGTGGATGGCTTGACTGTTTGTGAGTCCTTGAAGGCCGATCCGGTCACTTCTCATACTGCTGTTTTGGTCATGACCGTGGATCCGGATCCGAATAAGGTGCGCGAGGCTTTTTCTGCCGGGGCGGATGACTTTGTGGCCAAGCCCTTTGACCGCACGGCCTTGAAGGCTCGATTGGCTGCGCGTTTGCGCCGGGTGCCCATGACGGGCGAGCCGGAAGAGCAGGTGGCTTTGTTGGAGTTGACCCGACTCTTGGCCTCCTCGCTGGATTTGCCGGAGTTGCTGCATTTGGTTGCCGTGCGTACGGCCGAGGTGCTCAGGGTGGATCGGTGCGCCGTGGTGCTCTTTCCCGTAGGCGACGATCAGGCTCGGGTGGTGGCTGCCAGCGAGGATTCGTCTATTCATGACCTGCGCGTGCCCATCGAAAACTACCCCGAGTTCAAAGAGGTCATGGCCAGTCGCAAGCCTTTGGTGGTCAGCCGGGTGGAAGAGCACGCGTCGCTGCAGAGCATCCTGCCCACCCTGGTCGAGAAGGGTATCGGCTCCATCGCGTTGTTCCCGATGATGCACAACGACAAAGTGGATGGATTGTTGTTTCTTCGCTCGGATCGTTTCGATCGTTCCTTGTCGCGGAGAGATATTTTCTTTGCCAACGCGGTTACGGCCGCAGTGGCCTTGGCCTTGCGCAACGTGCGTGTGGCCAACGAATTGCGCCACACCAAGCAGTTTATGGAAAGCGTCATCGACTCATCCGTGGATGCCATCGTGGCCGCGGATCGTCATGGCACCATCATTCTGTTCAACAAGGGTGCCGAGCGTATCTGGGGTTATGATGCAGAGGATGTGCTGGGGCGCATGCATGTGGCCAAGCTCTACCCGGATGGGGTGGCTCGAGAGATTCGATCCATGCTTTTGAATGAGGGCAGTGGGGGGCACGGCACACTCAATACGACTCGCAAGGAAGTGGTGGCGGCAAATGGGGAGGTCATCCCCATACATCTCGCGGCTTGGATTGTCTACGAGGACGGGCGGGAGGTAGCCACCGCTGGCATCCTGACCGACCTCAGAGAGCGCTTGCAGATCGAACAGAAACTGAGCCAGGCCCAGGAACAGCTCATGGTGACCGAACAGCAGGCGCTCATTGCCGAGTTGGCTGGGGCCACGGCCCATGAACTGAACCAACCTTTGACCTCGATTATGGGGTATGCAGAAATGGCACGGCGGAAGCTGGGTGATGCCGAGGCGACGGCACGCATTATCGACATCGTTATTTCAGAAACAGAGCGCATGGCGGATATCGTCCGCAAGATTGGGCGCATCACCAGATACGAAACGAAGTCCTATGTGGGGGGACAACGCATCGTCGATCTCGATCGTTCATCGGAACCGGAATGACCGAGCGAATACAGCGACAGGGTAGGTGAGCATGGTCGACGAGATGGAACAGAGCTACGATCCCATCGATGAAGCCAATGAGCGTCTTCGCGACGCTTTGGCCCAGTTGAAATACGCGAGGCAAGTGCAGCGGGTTTTCATGGGCTTGGGCAAGGCTTTGAATTTGGGCACCAGTCAGGAAGAGATCCTGGGGATCATCGTGGATTCCATCAAGAGCCTCTTTCCCGAGGTTCACTATCTGGTGCAGTTGATGGATCCCAAGAGCCTGGTGACCACCATGGTGGATTACCAGGGGCCCATCAACCCAGGTGCGGTCAGCCGCATTCATTTGACTCGCAAGGCCCTGGTCAAGACCCGGCTGGATCCGGCTGTAGAACAGGCTCACCTGGTGGAAGTGGTGGACGAACCGCAGCAACTCTTCGAGGACAGTCTGCACTCCATTCATGTGCCCCTGGTCGCGGACAACCAACTCTTTGGGGCGGTGCAACTGGAGAGCCCTGAAGGGGTCGGGCTTGGAGATGACGACGAAGTGCTGCTGATCTCTTTGGCCAATCAGTTGGCCATGGCCATGCGCAATCAGCGTTTGCTGGAAGAAACGGCCTACCTGAAAGACTATCTGTCCGACATCCTCGAACAGGCCAACGCCTTGTTTGTCGTCACCGATACCAATCGGCAAATTTTGGTTTTCAACCGAGCCATGGAGAACCTGTTGGGCTTCGCCAAGGATCAAGTCCTGGGCACCGATTTGTTCCAATGGCTTTTGGCCGAAGATCAGGAGCGCATCGCTGAAGTCATCTCGAATGCCATTTCAGGCAAATCTTCCACAGCCGGGGTGGAGACCCGCATGCGCAATCGTGACGGGAAGATGGTGCAGATGGTGTTCTACTTGTCCAGTCTGAAGGATCGGGACGGCGACATCGACAGCCTGATTCTCGTGGGCCAGGACATGACCCTGATGCGCTCCTTGGAAACCCAGGTCATTGAGGCAGAGAAGATGGCCACCTTGGGCAAGTTGGCCGCCGGCGTGGTCCATGAGCTGAATAACCCACTGACCTCCATTTCGGTTTATGGCGAGTACCTGCAGAAAAAGATGCAGTCTGCCGGGACGGACAGCGGGGATTTGGCCAAGGTGGAGAAAATTGTCGAAGGAGCCGGGCGTATCCAGAAGTTAACGCGGGACCTGGTCAGCTATGGCCGGCCATCAGCCGAGGAACCCGAGCCTTTGGCCATCAACGATTTGGTGGCTCAGGGTTTGAGTTTTTGCGAGCACACCATCCGCAAGCATGACGTACTGGTCAACCGGGAATTGGCTGATGAACTTCCTGTTTTGACGGCCAACCGAACCCAGATTTTGCAACTCATCATCAATTTGGTGACCAACGCTTGTCAGTCCATGGATGGTGGCGGCGAGCTTTCCATGAGCACCCGGGCCTTGAGCCCAGGCAAGGTGGAGTTGCTCGTCGCGGACACCGGCACCGGCATCCAGCCCAAGGATGTCGATCGCGGGTTTGAGCCCTTCTTTACCACCAAGTCGGCGGGGCAGGGTACGGGCTTGGGCTTGAGCATTGTCTCACGCATTGTGGAGCACCATCGAGGCGAGATTAGCCTGGAAAGCACCCCGGGTGTGGGCACCGCCTTCACCATCCACCTGCCGGCCGGCAAGAAACCAAGTAAGGCAGAGAAGCCTGTGGTGGTGGACGTCGGGCCAAGAGCCCCTGATTCCGACGTCTGTGTCGACGACTGATTTGTACGACTTGTCTGTATGAGGGGAGGGTCTTTGTCTCGCGATGAACCAGAACAGGCTTTGCAAAGAGCTCGGCCGGGACGTTCGCTTTATTGGAAGGTGTTGGCTGCTTTTTTTGTCCTGAGCGTGGTGCCCCTGGGCGCGGTTGAGATCTATGTCAGCGCTCAGTTGGATTCGGTGAGGGAGTTGGCCGATGAAACCAGCCGGACCTACGAGCGAAGAGCGGAGCGTGTCGCCCACCGGGTGGCTGGCTTTCTTCACCACTGCGAGGACCTGTTAGGCCAGTTGGCTCAACAGCCTCACAATCCAGATGCCTTTGTCGCCTTTGCCAAACAGCACAAACGGGCGGTTTGGGTGCGCGCTGGAAGCAACGAGGCCATGGTTGACGAGCGAGGTGAGGCTCTGTTGTTCAAGGAGGTGTCCTTCATTGGGCCAGACGGCAAAGAGCGCATCCGCATTCATCGGGGGCAGGTGGTCGCGGGCAAGGGCCTGCGTCAGGTCAGCGATCCGGCCAAGACCACCTATCGTTCGGAGGTGTACTTCCAGGAGGCATGGAAGGCTGATGCGGGAGAGGTCTACGTCTCGCATCTGAACGGTTTTCATGTCAATCGCATCGAACAGCTTGGCATCGAGAAAATCATCGCCAGCTTAGAGCACCGGGACGCCGAGGCCAAGAACCTATATCGATACTTGCTCTATGAGATGCTCAGGGCAGCCGGTGATGTGGAGTTTGTCAATAGCTTCCGGGCTGAAGACGGGACCATGCTCGTCTACCGTGGGCCACACCAGTCGGGGCACATCCTTGTAGAGGCCCCGGAGGAAGTCAGTCCGGAGCAGCTTCAGGCCCGCGAATTGGAGCTTCGACAGATCGTCGACAGCGTCGCGCCGGAGGACGTAGTCGAAGGACGGCGCTATGATGGTGTTATTCGATTTGCCACCAAGGTTCTGGATGAGGAGGGGCGCGCTGCCGGGGTGGTGACTTTGGCCTTGGACCATCTGCACCTGATGCAATTTACTCAGCACATCAAGGCCATGGAGGAGAACGCCACCGTTTTTGCCGGATACCGGGATGCGGATTATACCTACCTTTTTGATGACGAGGGTTGGATCATCACCCATCCCAAATTTTGGAATATCCGGGGTTTGGATGCCTCGGGGCAAATGGTCCCCGCCCTTGGTCCCGATACGACTTCCAGTCAGGCGCTGGTGGGGCATAGCCCGATTAATTTGTTGAAGCTGGATTGGAAGATGGGTGAAGGTTATCACATGGTGGTGTTGGAGACTCGCGCCAAGCGTACCGGCATCGCCACCAGCATCAACCTGTCTGGTGTTTTGCGCACGCGGGTATACAGTCCCAT
>JAUVAM010000344.1 GCA_030591745.1 Deltaproteobacteria bacterium | reverse complement strand
GGGGAGTGGACGGGGGTGTCAGACCCATTTGCTAGTCTGGGGCCAGGGAGGAAAAGAGATGAAGACCAAAACGATAACTTCCGAAACCAGCCCCATCTACATCAACGAGATCGCTCCGGCCGGCGCGGCGGGAGAGGGTTGGGTGGCCATTACCTTCGCCCCCGGCAAGAAAACCATGGGCGGCTTTAATTACTGGGACCGGGATTTGAACATGGACCTGGATCGGCTTCGCAGCCTTGGTGCCAATACCCTGGTTGCTTTGCTGGAAGATGATGAAATCGAGCGTTTGAAAATTCCCACTTTGGTTCGGATGGCCCAAAGCAAGGGTTTTCAAGTCAGGCGCTTTGCCTTTCATGATGACGGCATCCCGAAAGACATGGAGCATACCTTGAAGTTCATCCGTGAGATCGCCGGGCGCAGGCGGGCGGGCGAGTCCGTGGTGATGCACTGCAACGGGGGTCTCGGTCGCTCCGGCACCATGGCCGCCTGTTTGCGCCTGGCCATTCTCCTGGACCGAACCGTCGAGAACGCCATTGCCTCGGTGCGCAGGATTCGCGGCTCGCGGGCCATCCGGAAAGCCGCGCAAGAGAACTTCATCAAGGATTTTTTCAAAGCCTGGAGAAGGTTGATGCCCAAGGATCAAAGTCATGACGAATTTTTTACCCTGGGGCATTGGTACCCGCGGAAGCCCGGGCCGGGCGTGGAGGAGGGCGAGAGGGTGTGGGTGGGGCACGACCTTGTCAACGATGTTTGCTGGCAAGAGGAGCTAGGGGTCTACACCATTCCCATGATGTCTACCCCAGGTGGCGGCGACATAAGTGGTTGCGAATTCACAAGTCACTGGGGAGCGGCCAAGGGCTGGGTAGAAACCGTGCCCGTGTTTTTCGGGGGCAGAGTGGTCATGAGCGATGTGATCAACGATGGTGAACTGTTTATGTACATTACATGGACGAACCTGAATGAAGGCCCCGTGCTGATGGAAGAAGTGAAGTGAGGGGTCTGGGAATGAAATGTCAGAGCCATTTGTTAGCATTGTGACATGAGAGAAGAGAGCCAAGGCACGCCAAAAAGAGACACCAAAAAGAGAGGCCAAAAAATAAAGAAAGGGGGCTGTGATGGAGCATGAAATTGATACTGAAACCTTCATGCGGGAATTGGCTGAAGATGAGGGCGAGTGGTTTACGACTGCCGAGCTGGCGGCAACCTGTTATCAGGAAGGCTTGGATTTGGCCGCGGTCCATCAGAATGCGGTGGACGGCCTGAATTCTTTTCGCCAAGCCCATGGATTGGACCCCAGGAATCCGCTTTATGCCGCGGATTTTGCCCTGGCCTTGGGCGAGGCCGGCGAGGATGAGCAGGCGAAAAAAGTGGCCTTGAAGTGCTTGAATCAAATCTCACCCGCCTGGTTGAGTGAGGCCGATGCCTATACCACCCACCGGGTGGCCTTGTTGCATTCCATGGTCTTAGATGAGGAAACAGAGGCCCTTAAGTATTACGTCGCCGCCTTTGAAAAAAACCCCGAAGAGGCGGAGTTGCGGGTGGCCTACGCCATTTCCCTGGCTCAATACGGTGAGGAGGCGCAAGCCGCGGGCCTCGTTGAGTCCCTGGCTTCGGCCTGGGCCGGACAGGAGGCGGATCTCACCTTGAAACAGGCCAGGTTGATGGCGCAAATGGCCCACGTTTTGTCCAGCCAGGATCAGATCCAGGCTGGTGTTTGCATCCAAAAAGCCTTGGCGGCCGATCCGAATAGCCCGGGCATCCGGCGCATGGCGGGGGCTTTGGCCTTCAATCTTCAAGATTTTTCAGAGGCGATGACGCAGTACAGAAAGGCCTCGGAGCTTGCGCCGAACTACGATCTGGCCTGGGGCGGCTTGCAGGCGTCCATGTTGGGTCTGGGCTGGAACCAGGAGGCGGTGGAGTTGGGGCGGAAGATCATGAAAACCTGGCCTGAGTTTACCGATGTGCGCTTTAATTTGGCGGCGGCTTGTCTCAACCAGGGTTGGTACGCAGAGGCCGATGATGAGTTGACCCGGTACCTGACTTCTGCCGGGGATGACGCCTTGGCCCATGTCACCCTGGGTTTGAGTTACGCCGTGCAGGGCCGGGCAGCCGAGGCCAGGGCCGAACAGGCCCGTGCTTTGGCATTGGACGGGAAAGACCCGGAAGTTCTGAAGGTAAGCGACCAGATAGATGGCGTCTTGGCTGGGGGCGGGGGCTCAGAAAAAGAGCAGACAACCAAGGCGCTGATGCTGGTGATCTTGGCTTTGTTGGCCCGCCAGGCGAGTAAACAATAGCTCAGGATGTCTGTTTTTCAGGAGGAGGGTGGCGCTCGCCTTTGATGTATTTCCAGGTGAACCACTTTTTCACGTTGATGTAGTTGCGCAATCGCGTGTTGACCAAGAGCGCGATGATCATGGTTGAAAACAGGCACCAGACGGCCGGGCGCTCGCTGACGTCGGAGGTTGTGAAGGCGGCTGCCAGGGGGCCGACGACCAGGTGGTACAGACTCCACTTCCAGGACCCGTAGAGAATCGGCACAAGGAAGGCGGCGAAAAGATACCACTTCCAATTTTCGTTGAAGCCGTTCATCAGCACGTGCCAGCCGATATGCCACTCGCCTGAATAGGCACAGGTGCGGACATGGCTGCACATGGGGGTGCCCAGTTCACAACGCCCAAGCGTTTCATACCAGGGCATCATGCGCATCACGCAAAAGAGTGTGGCGAATGCGCATATGGTGTAGACGTACTTTTTGATTTTCTGCTTGACCTCCTTGTCGATGAACTCCATGCCCAGCATGTTGATGAAAAAGGGCTGAAAGGCAATATGGAGCATCGCCAACCGGGTCAAGAACACATTGGATTGCAAACCGCATTCGTCGACGACGATGTAGGTGACCGCTTGCAGGCCTTCCATCAGCACAAAGTAGGCCGTGGGCATGTAGATTTCTCTCGGCATCCCTCTTTTTTTCAAAAAATAGGCACTGGTCAAGCCGCCTATCGCAATCGCCGCACTTGCTTCTCCACTCCAGCACATGCCGTCACCTTCTTTTGGCCCATGTTTCCGTCAAACAATAGACGTATTTTGGCCTTTTTGAGGAAAATGTCAAGCTGCGTCATTTCGAAAAAGGACCAGTCGGGTCAGGGGCTTGGGAGGGATTCAGGTGGCGCTGTATGCACTTAGGGGGTGATGCCGGTGATGGTGGCCGAGGTGGCCTCGAACCACAGGCCCACCGTCATGGCGTCGAGGACCCCGTCGCCATCCGTGTCCAGGTCTGGCCTGAGGAACATGCTAATGATTTCACAGAAGTCATTCATCATTTGGCAGCTGGAGTCTGCACTGCAAGTGGATGCGTCGGCGGTGTGGCAGGTGAGCTCGAGGCGCTCTTCTCCGATGTCGTAAGTCAAGAGTGGGCCGTCCAAATCCAGGCAGGCACAAGATTCGGCGACGATGTCATTCATTTCGTCGCTGAAGTCTGCGAGGGGGATACCGCCGCCGATTTTGCCCTCGGCGAGTTCTATCCCATAAACACCCGTGCTCAGCCGCGCGGACAGTTTGGCCTGCCTGATGGGCAGGAACATCACCCCCGTGGGGGACAAAGGGAAGGGGAAGACCAGCCCGTGGAACACGTCGGCTTCGGCCTGGAGCATCCCACCGGTCACCGAGGCTGTATCGAAGGCGTTTGCCGGACTCATGCTGCAGTCCGTATCGCCGGCTTCGAAGGAGTCTTCGTCCATCGTGAAACTTTCGCTGCCGTCCAGGTTGTTTTCGTAGTTGTTGTCGCTGTCCGCACCCCACATGAGGCTGAGGGCTGCGAAATCGTCATCGCTCACCGCGTCGAGGTCCTGCATGTCAAAGATTTGGCAGAGTTCACCCGAGTAGATCATGTCGGCGATCATTTGGTTGAAGTTCGTGTCCCCGGTCATGCCGGCCAGGCTGTTCAGCAAATCCCCATAGGCATTGTCCGGTATGCCGTCCCCGTCAAAATCGAAACAGCAGGGGGTGTTCGGGTCGGCGAAGCGCATTTCGTAGATGTAGGTGTTGTCGGCGAAGGGGTAGTTGTCGCAGGTTCCGCCTTCTTCGCAGCCGTTGCCCGAATCAAAGTAACCGGGGGCGCATTCGTCGCAGAATTCGCCCGCATAGGCCGTCTCACAGACGCAAACGACCAGGCCGTCCGTGTCGTCGCAGGTGCCGAAAGGCGCACAGGGATCGACGTCCGGGCAGTACTCGTTGGCGATGCACACACCCCCGTCAGGGCGGTAATCGAGGGCGCAATCGGCGCAGGTCGAGCCCGCGTAGCCCTCGTCACAGACACAGACCCCCACGCCGGAGGTGTCATCGCAGACCCCGTTCGGCAGACAGGGATCCGGTTCGCTGCAGGAAACGTTTTCGACGCAGTTCCCAAGGTCGTCTGCATGAAAGCCGGTTTGGCACATGCCGCAGCTCGGTCCGGTGTAGCCCGGTTCGCAGGAGCAAATCACTTCACCCGTGCTGTCGTCGCAAAGGCCGTGTTCGTTACAAGAATCGGCGGCACAGGTTTCCGGTTCTTCTTCGAGAATGCAGTGGCCCGCGCCATCGCTCTCATAACCTGCCGCACAACTACTGCAAGCCGGTACGGCCAAGCCGCTAAAACAACTACAGACAGGCGGCGAAGAAGAATTGTCGCAAACCCCGTTCGAGCCACAAGCCGGATCGCAAACATCGGCTTGTTCTGAGTCACCGCTTGAGCAGCCGATTGCAAAGAGGCCCAAGCAAAGAATCAAAGAAATAGAGAACCCAAGTGTCGTTTTCATTTCGTCCCTCCAGGGTAAGGAACACACCTTAGCACTTTTTGGGCTGTGGGCACGATGCGATTTTTCGGTCGCTTCATCGTCCACCCCGGACGCGTACACCCCGGACGCGTACACCCCGGAAGAACCTCATCGCCTATCGGCTCGAGAACCTTTCGGGGCTCTTATGTGCGGCCGGAACGTGCCGACAGAAACCGCCGGCACAACCCGGCCTTTGGGTGTCATCTCGTGGAATCTTTGGCACCTTTACACCGTGTCGCTTCGCGTCACGGCACAAGAGTTTCTTCTGCGGTTTACCTGTTGAGCGAATGACGCAACTGTTTGGATCGTGGCATCTTGAGAAACTCTAGCGCTGCCGGTTTATCCGACAGCTACCCTCCGTGTCGCACTCTTACGGGAGCCCTGGATGGTTCCTGCCGCGTTTCTTGCGGCAGGGTTCATCC
>JAUVAM010000294.1 GCA_030591745.1 Deltaproteobacteria bacterium | reverse complement strand
CCAGCGAGTTACATAACCCAGGGTGGAACATCCCCAGGGAGACAGATCATGCTTACGATGCACATCGCATGTTGGTTGGGTTGCTTGCTCGTGGCTCAGGCCACTGGAACGGAAGCAGTAACCCGGGAAGCACCGAAGCCAAGGATCATTTTCTGGCATCTGGCCCCAGGGGACGGCGCCTCGCCGGAGTTCACAAGCAAGATGGAAACCGCGCTGCGAAAGTTTTTCGACAAACAGAGAGGCGGCGAATTGATGAGCGGCATGGCCATGGACTCCTTGCTCCTGGTCGATGGCAATGAGAAATATCTCCGTTGCGGAACGGGCACCACCTGTCTGGCTGGACTGGGCAAGACCGCCGAGGTCGGTCTGGTTATCAGCGGGTCCCTGAGCGTGGTCGATGAGCTTAGCCAACTGGAACTTGTCTTAGTCAACGCTGACGAACAAAAACGTATCGCCACAGCTCGAATCAGCGCCAAGGGCTTGCCCAAGACTGAACAAATGCTCGAGTTGGAAGTGGCCATGTTCGATCCCGATCGTTACGTGGGCGCATTGGAACTCTCTTCGGCCGTGGCCGGCGCGGAGGTCTTCGTCGATGGGAAGCAGGTGGGCATGACGCCTCTGGTGGGTCCTTTGGCCAACCTGTCCGCGGGTGAACACGAACTCGAGGTCAAAAAGCTGGGACACCAGACCTTCAGCCGTCGGGTCCACGTGCCTGTGGGCAAAACGGTGCAGGTGGTGGCACTGCTCCCGGACGCGGATTTTCTTCGCCCCAAGGAATACGTCCCATTTTACAAGGACTGGCCCTTCTGGACCGCCGCCGGCACTGGCCTCGCAGCCACTGCGGTGGCCGTCTTCCTGCATCGAGACGCATCCATTTTGCAAGACAACGCCGATCTGAAAGAGAGTCTGCACTGGCGAGACTGGCAGGCCGACCAGGATGCGGCCGATTCCCGATATTTGCAGGCATATATCGTCTATGGCGTCGGTGGCGCGGGCCTCCTGGCCGCGGGACTGATCGCCATCTTCGACATCGCCCTCAACGCGCCTCCCCCCTCGGAAGACCAAGCCAGCACCGACCCGAGTCCCGTACCAAACTTGCACCTTTGGCCGGATGGACAAGGGGCCAGCGCGGTTTGGAGATTTTAAGATGCGTTCCAATCTCTTGAAACTGGCCATACTCGCTTCATGTCTATCGTTGCTTGCATGCGGCGGCGGGGGCGACAACCAGGACGCGGGCACCGACGCGGGCGACTTTCTCTGCAGTGCCACCAGTCCCTGCCCGGAGGGCAAACGCTGCAACAGCGACCAGCAATGTGTCCAAACCGAAGCCCTGATCATCACCACCGTAAGCTTGCCCGATGGCCGGGTTGATTTCAGCTACGACATACGCCTGCAGGCTGAAGGCGGTCTCCCCCCCTACCACTGGACCATCATTGAAGCCGATCCAGCTTTGTCCTGGATGGCCCTGGGCGATTCGGGTCGAATCACCGGCAGCCCCTCCGAAGTGGCCATCGACGCCAACGTAACGGTGCAGGTACGCGACGAGGCCCTCGATGGCGAAGAACAGGCTCAGGCCACCTTTCCTCTGTCCATCATCCTCTGCCAGGATGGCGATCGAGAGCTTTGTTACCTACCGGAGGCCGGCATCTGCAACCAGGGCGTGCGCGTCTGCACCGACGGTGTCATGGGCGACTGCACCTCCAACGGCCAGCCGAGCGCCGACTCCTTGCGCTGTGGTGCCGACTGCAGCGCCTGCGACTCGGCGGTGGCCGACAGTTGCACTGAAGGGCTCTGCACCTGCGGGGGGCAATCTCTGTGTGACGACGGACTTCGCTGCTGCGACGGTGCGTGCATCGACATCATGCAGGATGTGGCAAACTGCGGCTCCTGTTTCTTAGACTGCCATCAGGCGGTGGCCCACGTAGCCGATGACGTGATCATCAACTGCGTGTCTGGCCAGTGTGTCTTTGAGGGCGATTGCGAACATGGATTTCTCAATTGCGACGAAGTCCTTCCCAATGGCTGTGAAACCCTCGTGACGCTGTTTAATTGCGGCACCTGCGGCATCGACTGCAATGATCTGGTCGGCCATGTCTCACCCAACCAACGTACCTGCCTTGATACCGAAACCGAAGAATTTGTCTGCGGCTATGAAGGTTCTTGCAGCAACGAGTTCGCCGACTGCGACGCCGATGGGGCCAACGGCTGCGAAATCTATCTGAACAGCCCCACGGATTGCGGGGCCTGCGACAACAACTGCCTTGATGGCAGCCTGGGTCAACTCTGCACCAGCCCAAATCCCACAAACCTTTTTGAACACGAATGTGGCTGTCGATTCGATACGGCCACCGGCCTGCCGGATGGATGCGATGCGGGACAGATTTGCTGTTCCCGGGAATGCCAGGACTGCGCGCGTCATTGTTTTGAAGGTGGAGCTGATGCCGTCCACTGTGGTATCTGCGATGCGGCCTGTGACAACGGTGAAACCTGCAACAACGGCGGCTGCACCTGCGGCCAGGGAAGCTGCCCCTCGCCTTCGGGTGCCACGACCTGTCAGGCGGGGCAATGCGTTTGCGCCGAATCCGGCGCGGCCAACGCCCCTTGTCCCATCGGCTACTTCTGTTGTGACGGCAGCGAGGGCGGCACGGGTGGCTCCGCCGAGGAAAACGGGGAGGAACCAGACACAGGCTGCTGCCGCAAACGCTGCGGGCAAAACGATTGGGAGAACTTTCCCTGCATCAGGTAAACCGCATACTCGCTTTTCTGTTCTTGGGCTGCATGTTTCTCACCAAGCAGGTGTGGGGCGTGGAGGCGAATGCTCAGGCACCCGCCGTCTTTGCGCTAATCCATGACCTCTCCCACGATCATGACACTTTGGAACTCAGTCGATTGCTGCAACAGGCGCTCGGTGAAAAAGCCCTGGGCAGAGCCGATTTGCGCAGACGCCTGAGCGGGGTTGGCCCAAGCCAAGTCTCTAAAGCCCAGGCCAAAGACCTCCGACAGCGCTACGAGCAAGCCTTCCTGCAAACCTATTCCTTCGAATACAAACAGGCTATTCGCTCACTGCAAGACCTGCAGTCCGAGCTGGATATGCTGCCCCCAGGCCCCTTGCGTTGGTCGCTCTTCGTCAAGTCCCACATCGCCCTGGGTATGGCCATGGCAGGAGCCAAAAACCGCGCTGGGGCTATCCAGGCCTTCGCCGCAGTGCTCAGGACCAGGCCGGACATGGAACTGAGCAGGCGAGAATACTCCACCAAGACCATCCAACTCTGGAGTCTTGCAGCCAAGCGCCTGGCCGCCCTGAATCGGGGCAGTCTTGCCGTCGACTGTGAGCCCCACGAAACCGAAATCTTCCTGGATGGAATCAAGGTGGGCACGACGCCCTACCTTGGGACCTTCGCCGTGGGTCGCTATTACCTCCAGGCAAAACGCGCCGACGGCAGTTCGGCCGAGCGATGGGTGAACCTGGGGCCCAGAACCACCCGCTTGAGCCTGCGACTATTGAAAGAACCAGAATTGCTGCTGGATGGACTTCACCCCGCCCTGCGCTTACCGTCCGGCCAAAAAGGATTGCCTGGCAGATGGTGGGATTGGCTGGGCAAAAAGCTGGGTGGCGCCAAGCTGATTTTGGTTGAGCGCAATTGCCCCAAAACAGGTTGCGAATTCAGGCTGCGGCTCGTCGATCCCATTTCGGGCCACAGCCTTCGCCACGCCAGGTTGACCCGCGTGAGCCCGGACCAACTCCCCGCAACAGCAAGCAGCCTGGCCGAATATCTGGTTGACGGTCGGCCTTCCGGTCGGCTTGAGCCGGCTGGGCGTCGCCCGGAAGACGAGCCCGAGGCAGGCCAGGAGCTAAGCCGTCAAAACGAGGCGCTTGTTCCAATCTTGCCCGAGCTTGAGGCCTTTGCCGACATTCAACCCTGGCACCAGCATTGGTGGCCTTACGCCATAGGCAGTGCGGGGCTGGTGGGACTGGCCGTGGCTGCCCAATTCGGCCATGCCCGATGTCAGAATGCGGCCGACGAAGCACTCACCTTGCAGGGCGTGGAAGACAACCAGCAATTGGCCGACCTGTACCTCGGTCTCGCCATCACCGGCTACACCCTGGCCGCGGCCAGTCTGGTCACGGGTCTCGTGCTGGAATGGACCTTCGAATCCGAGCTGACGGAACATAAGCTTGGTCTGCACCCCGGCCCCGACGGCTCGGCGAGCATCACCTGGACCACACGATTTTAGTTGCTCAGAAGTGGAAGGCCAGGCCGATGCGGCCCTGGACCGGGATGGCGTAATAACCCGGGTACATCTCAACAAAAAATGGCGTAAAATCCAGCTCACCGAACAAGCCCAAGGGCCCGAAACGCCACTCCACGCCTATGCCGAGCAACAAACCGATGTAGACCGTTTGATGGTCATTGTCGGCACTGACTCCGAACAAAATCGGCAAGGCCGCCCGCAAGTATATGGAGCGATGAAAGAGCAAGGGGAATACAAAACGAACACCCGGACGCAAGCCCGTCATGTAGTTCACTCGATCGTAGTAATCGAAATCAACCGCCACGACCAGGCCCATGTCGAGGGCAAACCATCGGTTGAGCTTGTAACCCGCAAGCAGTTCAAAATCCGCGGGCGTGACCATGACGCTGTCGCAGTCATAGCCTGAGCGGCACCCGGCATTGATATATGCGCCCTCGCCGAAAGAAAATGTCACATGGAGCTTATCTCCCATGGGGCCCTGATAACCCATATTGCGCCCGCGACGGCCATATTCATTGGGCTCCACCACCTCGGCGCGAACCATCGGTGCCAACAACAAAACCCCAAGAATCAGAATCCACAAGTTCTGCTTCATGTCTTAGTCTCCTCTTTGGTGACGCGCCCGAGCCGTTGGCCCAAACGCACCGATTCTCCCTGCGTCGGCAGTTCGAGATCGATTCCTTCCTTTTCGAAAATCATCACAACCGTTGAACCCATTTCGAACATACCCACCTCGTCACCTTTGCGGACGAATATGGGCCTTTGGAAATTCAGTCGCGTCGGGCTTTGCCCGCCCTTGTTGGTGACAAAGTCGTGAAAAGCCAGGCTGATGGAACCCACGCAATGCGCCCCCACCAGGACCATGACCATGGGTCCGGCGTCCGATTCGGCGTAGACCATCAAGCGCTCATTATGCGTAAATAAATCTTCGTTGTAGCGAACGCTGGGGCCATTGACCGGCAGCAGGGCCCCAGGCATGTAGCCGATACCCGTAATGCGAAGGTCCAAGGGGGCATGCACCCGATGATAGTCCCGAGGGCTCAAATAAAGCGTAACGTAGGAACCATCCTCGAAAGCGCGGGCCATGGGTCCATCCCGCAGCAAATTAAACAAGGAATAACTCTGCCCTTTAACCTGCAGCAATCGATCATGCTCACAAGCGCCGGATTCGCTAAGCTGGCCGTCGACCGGGCAGATCATCACATCCGCCCCTTCGGCCAAAGGCCGCACGCCAGGCTTGAGCTTGCGGGTAAAAAAGGCATTCAAAGTCGGATAATCCTCCAAAGGCAACTCCGCCTCATTCACCGCCACCCCAAAAGCACGAGCATAAGCGCGAATAATGTGCTTAGAAGCCCCCGTCCGAGCAAAAGACCCAAAGCCCCTCGAAACCAAATTCGTAGGCAATACTTTCATACTCCGCACAGAAACACGCGCCGCAACGTCCAAAGGGTTCTTCAT
>JAUVAM010000601.1 GCA_030591745.1 Deltaproteobacteria bacterium | reverse complement strand
CCGCTCGGGCTCGTTCTGTCGTGGGTGACTTGGCCCAGATCCTTTTTACGAAGCGTCTTCCCGTTGACCAACAGCAGCCCCCTGGAAAACGCCACCGTGTCCGGCCCGACGGCAACAATCCGCTTCAGGTAGGTGATGCCCTCGTCCGAGGGAGACGGGAAGGTCACCAGAGCGCCATGCTCGGCCATCTTCCCGGGCGGACCCTTGAATACCACCAACCGATCACCGGGCTCGATGGTGGGCAGCATGGAGACGGAAGGGAACACAAACATCTCCATTCCGACCCGATCCACGACTTTCTTACATGCACCCAGACACAAGGTCAGCAAGACCAAGATGAGAAGCATGGGCTGGCACCGACAGTTAAACATCCCGAACCCTCCTTCAATCTAACACCTTGACCTTGGCTATACCAAAAGCAACAGCGAGTCACAAAGAAGTGATAAATGAGCACCCTTGACCCCCTCGCTGATTTGAGACTACAAACATCTTATGGATTCATCTTCCCGCGAATTGCGCCTGCTGGCCGTTGTGCCTCATCCGGACGACGAGGTTTATCTGATGGGCGGCACCTTGGCTCGGGCCGCCCACTTTGGGGCTCGAGTGAGCGTGGCTTTTTGTACTCGGGGCGAAGCGGGTGTGGACCGTAGCGACGAATGCAAGGCGGGGCCGGCTTTGGCGGAAAAACGTACGGCCGAGGCTTGTGCCGCTAGCAAAGCGCTGGGACTGGATGAGCCTCACTTTTTGGACCTTGGCGCCGACGGGGCCTTGTCGGTGGAAAAGGAGGAGAGCGCCCTTGAGCGTCTGGGGCGTTTTCTTGATGAACAGAATCCTCAGGTTGTGATCAGCCTGGCGCGCAATGGAGTCTATGGCCATCGGGATCACATCTGCTGTACTCGCTGGCTCGAACAGGTCATGGCGTCGCGCGCCGAAACCGCACGCCTGCTGCTGGCCGATGCGCCCCATGGATTGTTCATTCCGGTCTGGCGTCTGCTTCGGACCCGACCCCAATTCGTCGAGCCCGATCTGGATCCGGAAGAATTGGGCATACAGCAAACCCAAGCCGATTTGCCGATCGATATCTCGAGGCAGAAACAGACCAAGCTTTCGGCCATGGCCTGCCACGAAAGCCAGCTTACGGACAAAAACCCCATGACCTTCCTCTTGCCCGGCCTCTTAGAGCCCCTTTTGAATCGCGAGCTTTTCAGCCTGGCCTCAGGACCACCCCTGCCCCGCGGCGCGCACGATCCCTTTGTGGGCCTGCCTTGAGGGTTTTGCACCTTTGCCGGGATCTGGCTCCTGAGTCCAACGGCGGTTTGTCGATTGCTGTTGCCGGCATGCTCTTCGCCTTGCAAGGCTCAAGTCTCAAATGCGCGGCCTGGAGCTTCGACAGCTGGCGTCCCAAGGCCAAAGCCGGGAGCCATACCGCACCTGCAGCGGCCTGGACCCACGAAGAAAAACAAGAAATCCTTCGCATCCGGACGCCCGATCAATTGGAGGCAGCAAGCAGACTATGCTCCGATTGGCGGCCCGAGCTGCTGCATGTACACCACGCCATGCTCTGGCAAGAGGCCAAAAACTTAGAAACGCGCCTGGGTCGTGACCTGCCCAAGATCTTCCACCTGCATGTGCTGCAAGCGGAACAAGAACGACTCCGAGGCCAGACGGAATCCACCTTGAGTTCCCAGGCAGAAGCCCAAGCATTAGACGAAGCGCAGGCCGTCATCGCGCCCAGCCAGGCCGCGGCTCAGGCCCTGCTGCGCCACGCCCCCACGGTTTCAACCCGCCTGCATGTCATCGGCCTGGGCATTGATACGCATCCCGTGGTCAAGCGGACCCCGGGCCAAGAAGAGGAAAGCAGCATCCTGGTGGCCGGTCGCTTTGCCGATGTGAAGGGCACGGATCTGCTTGGCGAAATCCTGTCTGAAGTATTAGAGCGCGCAACGCAAACACGGGTGTACTTGGCCGGAGGCTGCCCTGAAAACCTTCGGGGACAACGGCGCTGGCTGCGGCGCATCGAAGCCACCCTGGGCCCGGAAAAAATGACCCGCGTGAAGTTTCTTGGATGGCTTTCGCCTGAGGACCTGAACAAGGCCTACGACGACGCCTGCCTGCTGCTTAGTCCTTCGCGATTTGAAACCTTCGGTCAAAGCGTCCTGGAAGGAATGCTCCACGGCTTGCCCGTGGTGGCCGCCCGGGCCGGCGGCCTGGTGGAGCTAATCGAAGACGGCGAAAGCGGCCTGCTTTGCCCGGTGGGGGACACCCAGGCCCTGGCCGATGCCTGCCTCACGCTCTTGGCCCATCCCAAAAAAGCCCAAGCCATGGGCCAAGCGGGCGCGCACCTGGCCCAAAAACGTGACTGGTCAAGCGTGACTCAGGACTTCGTCCGACTGTACGATACGCTATACCTGGAGACACCATGACCATGTACGTAGGCAAAGTGCGTGTCGTCCCGTCACCGGAACAACCCAAGCTGCCCGCGGGTCGCTACAAACTCATCATCGATTCGGAAGCGCTGAACTTCATCGGGCAAGCCAGTCGTCGCGACAGTTTTCTGTTCTTTTTCTTCCTCGGTCTCGGCCTGGCCATCGGCATCCCCTTCTGGCCCGGACGCAGCACCTGGTCCCAGGTGGTCGTGCACTTTGCCTCCCTGGTGGCTGGATTGATCTTTCTGGCGATCTGGCTTCGCGCAAATCCCAAGACGCGGGGTTTGGTACACAGCATCAAGCGCAACGAAATCCGCGGGTTTTCGATCGACCCTGAACATGCAGGTCACCTGGAATTGGATCTGGGTATCGAGCAAGTAAACCTCAAAGCCAATTCCGTGGTGATCCACAAAATCAAAATCAAACTGGAAAACCCGTCTTCCTGAGGCTTGCACCATCTCAGTGCAGTGCGAGCAGCCTTTTGCGTCGCTTTTGATCACCTCCCTTCGACCCCAAATCCCGACTACAAGGACTGCTTTTCCCCTTGATTGCAGGCCCTTAAGCAGACCACCGGTCTCTTGGCACGCATTTCGCTTTATGTAAGGGCGAAAGGAGAACCAAGCCATG
>JAUVAM010000181.1 GCA_030591745.1 Deltaproteobacteria bacterium | reverse complement strand
GCGTCAAAGCCGGCTTCGCCGGGGCCGGGCAGCAAGGCCTGCCAGTCATAGACATATTCCGCCTTGCAATCATTTTGATCCGCCTCTCCGTCGGCACAGGCCGAAACCCATGTCAAAGCGGCCAACAGACAAAGACCCAAAATCTTCCACCACATCATCACACCCCTTTCAGAATCGACCCCATGTTGCCAAAGCCACTCGGACTGCACAAGGGAAAGCCACAAGAGAAAGCCACAAGGGAAAGGGCTTGGCCATGCAAGGACCCTTGGTCTATGATGCCGGAAATCGCCAATTCAATCCATGTGAGGTGGCCATGAAAACGATCCGCTTGATGGCAATCGGAATCACCCTTTGTTTTTCCGCGACGGGCTGCGACAAGCCCCCCGTTGATCCCAGCCCCAAAGCGCCGGTGGCCGACCAGGCCAAACCCGACCCAACACCAAAACCCACGGACGCCCCGAAAGCGGCCCCGGCCGGCGTGGCCCCCTTTGCCTTTCCCGGCGCCTGGGAAAAAGACGTCAACGACGGGTTGACCAAACTGCTGTTCGACTACAGTTTAGGCGGTTCCAAATTCGTCAAGGGTCAGCCCGCCCCGGTGGTGGTCGTGGATTTCGACAACACGCTAATCAAGGGTGATATCGGCCGAGCCTTCTTCGACTTCATGGTCACCGAGGGCAAAATCCAATTCAGCGACAAGGTGGTTGAGGCCCTGCCTGAAGACAAGCGAGCCGAAGCCAAGGCTGCCTGGGATACCCTGCAAAAACTGCCGATGGACAAGCGAGCGGATTCGCGAGAGGCCCGGGTATTCCGCAAGGTCATGCACAAGATTTACTGGAGCCTTTGCCGGGATGCGGACGCTGAAAAATGCTACCCTTGGCAGGTTCGTTTCTATGCAGGCTACAGCCCGGACGAACTCAAAACCATGGCGGCCCTGGTCATGGAGACTGAGCTGAAGCGAAAAATGGGGTCCGAACAAATCCGAGTAGACGAAAAGGATCAGGCCCCGGGCATCACCAGCCGCGGCATCCGAATCTATGAGGAAATGAAAGATCTCTTGTTTCACTTGGACCAGCGTGGCTTCGAAATCTGGGTCGTGTCGGCCGGACCCCAGTGGGTGGTCGAGGGCGCGGTGACCAAGCACTTCGCCGTCAAACCGGGCAGAGTCATCGGCATGCGCACAAAGCTGGCTGAAGGCAAGCTGACCACGGAAATCGAGGCCCCGCCCACCTTCCGCATGGGCAAAGTGGAAGCCATCGACAAGCGCATTGGGCGCAAGCCCCTGCTGGCCATCGGCGACTCCTGGAGCGATGCGGATATGCTTGGCCATGCCACCCATGCCCTGCTCGTCGACCGTGGCTATTTGGATTTAAAAAAGAAAGCAGTGGAATCGAAATGGTGGATTCAACCGGGTTTCCCGGTGAGGTAAGCTCAAGCCATGAACACCTCGAGTACCCGCTCCGCGCTGCCGCTGTTTTTGCTGTTGTTGCTGGCCCATCCCCAGGCCTTCGCCCAGGCTGAAGCAGGTCCAGCACAGCCCTGCAAAGAGCGCTATCATGAAGAGATCAGTTTCCTGGTCAACCCGGATGAGGCGGTACTCATCGCAGCCGGCATCGGTTGGAGCCGAAAAAACAAGCATCGCCTGCTGTGGGATGAGCGCTACGCAGCGACGGCCCGTCAATGGAGCGGCTACCTGGTGGAATCGGGCGATCCCAAGAACAAAAGCCTGCCCATGAATCGACTGCGCTTCGAGCTCGCCCTGCGCGGCGTAACCGACGGCGCGGTCATCCCCTTTTCCGCCATCGGACCGGGCGAAAGAGTGCCCGGCGGCATGATGAAATTTCTGGATCGCAACGCCATCTCGGGCCGATTCACCCACTTCGCCGTGGGCGCGACCCGCACCCCCGATCAGAAACGCATGGTGACGACCTTGCTGTTGGGCCGGCGACCGGTCCTCATCGATCCCTTGCCGGTCTGTCCTTCGCCCGGATCTCGGATCAAGCTGCGAGCCCGCATCCTGCGCGGCTATACCCACCCTCGCTGGTTGATGACCACGCCCAAGGGCAATGTCACCCAGGGCATCCTGCTCTACGAAGAAGGTGCCTGGTCCAGCGAGATGCCCCTGGATGGCGGCGCCGGCGAATACACAACCGAGCTGGTGGTCAATGGACCGAGGGGACCCGAAGTGGCGGCCTTGTTCCCACTGTATGTTGGGGTCCCCAAAGCGAATCTGCCCAGGGTGAAATTGCGCCCCGCCCCTGGCCGCTATCGTTCGCCCGAGGACGCGGAGAAAGCGATCCTGAGCATGGTCAACGAGGCGCGCGGCAGACTTTCCTTGCCGCCACTTATCCTGAGTGAAGACCTGAGCAAGCTTGCGCGATCTCACGCTGATGAACTGTTATTCAAACGTCATGCCGAGCACAGATCGCAACAAACCGGTAGCCTGGTGGACCGGTTGCGCAAGGCTGGCGTGGTCTTCCAGCGAGCTTTAGAAAACGTGGCCCTGGTCCCCAGTCCGGAGGCCGCTCATGAACGATTGATGGGCAGCCCGGGCCACCGTCTGAACCTGATCGATCCCCACGTAAGCAAAATCGGCATCGGTGTCGCCATGGAGCGCAGCAGCACTGAGGACATCCTGGCTGTCTGCCAGGTATTCGTAGAGCCCCCTGTCTCGGCCAAGGACGATGCCTCCATTCGGGATCTGCATCGGGCCATCAATGCACGCCGACTCAAACGAGGCCGCTTCGCCCTCGGGCTGGATCGCGAGTTAAGCGCAGCCGCTCAACGATCGGCCCGACGGCTCTCCGCGCTGGGACGCAAAGCCGATCCGCAACAGGAAGGCGAGGCCTTGCTGGAAGAAATCACCGATCTCGGTGCCCAGGAAGTCGAATTGCGATATTTTCACACAGCCAACGTCAACCAAATCCTGGCGGCGCCCGAAATATACGATGAAAACATCAATCGCCTGGGGATTGGCACGGCAACCGACCAGGGCGGTTCCGGATTGCAGTGGTTGGCGGTCGTCTTCGCTGCCCGCTGACGCTGGCGCCTGCCTTTCAGAGGACCACCCGCCATGAGCATGCACCACCCCCGCCTGGTAGCCTACCAGCGCATCATCCGCTCGCTGTCGCGCAGCCGCAACGTCTGGCTCGATTTTTTGAGCCGGTTGCCGCTGACTTTGGGCGAATCGGATGCAGATCGGGTGGTGCCGCTAAGTTTCAGTGACACGATTCAAACTGTTTTCAACGATGCCGTGGACGGCTTGGCTGATCTCATTCGCCGACGTCATGACTCAGCCTACAACAACGAAAAGCTATCCGCCGTGCTGGCCGATGAGCGCATGCGTGTGCCCCTGTGGCCTCAACGTTTCTGCCCGCGCTCCTTGGGCGAGGACAGTCCCCTGATGGCCGTCGTGCGCCTGTCCTTGCTCCAATGCCCGGACCTGGATGGCGGCCTCTTGGAAAGCTGGTTGTCGCGCAAGGGCGGCGGGCGAGTGCTATACGAAACGGTCTTGGGGCTGATGGTTAAGGCCTTCCGTGCGTCCAGAGCCCACCCCAACTTCTCAGGCGTGGCACTCATGACCCAATTGGCCATACTCAACGAGGCGCAGAGCGCCAAAGAGCGCATCAAGCAAATCGAGGCGCCCGCTTTGGCCTGGGGTCGTTTCGAGCGCGCCATGGGCATGGCCTTGCACGCCTTGCTGCGCCAAGCCTCAGAGGTTGCCCTGGCCAAAGCCGGCGCTTCGCGAAGCGATCCAGCCGAGCAGGTGGATCAAAGCATCATGATGGCCAGCGTCAGCCCTCTGCCCTTCTTTTCCGTGAAGGACAAAGAACTTGATGCGGATCTGAACCCCTATAGCCTGTCCGCCGACCTGGAGCAGCTGCTCATGCCGGCCTATCAGGCAGCCCTGGAGCACAGCAACGAACCGGAAGCGCTCTTGGAATCTTTGCAGCGTGCAGTCATGGCCGACTCACCCTTGCGCGGCGTGGTTTTATCCCACGCCCAGGTGGAACACTTTCGACGCCTGACCTTAGACCACCTCCTGGCCGGCGAAGATCAGGCCTTTGAGTCGGATCGCATGCTGGCCATGGTCTATTCCAGCAACCAGGCCCTGCTCGAGCTCCTGACCAACAACTACACCATGACCGTCATCGCCTCGGACCTGCAAAAACGGGCCGCCGATCCGCGCCGCATGCCCCGTGCCCATGCCGCCAACCAGCGTCTGCTGGAGGGCATCATGCTGTTTCGAGATCGCGAGGCCAACCCGGGGCCGGCCGAACAGCGCGAGGCCACGGCCGTGCATGAACTACTGGAGCGATTCCTGCTGCATCGCATGGACGAATTCGCATCCGGCCATGTGAGTCGGGCCCGACAACGTCTGGTGGATCGACGCGATGCCATGGATATCTCGAGCTTGAATCGTGAATATGAAGCGGGACGGCTCTACCGCATTGCCATGGATGAACAGCCCCTGTTGCGGACCCGAATCGTACAGAATGAAGCCCAGCTTTTTGTGGACTTGAAGGGCTATACACGACGCACCGCCCAGGCCAAAGAGCTGGTTATGGCCGAATTCATGAAAAATGAATTCTATGAGCCCATCCTGACAGCGGCCAAGCGATACTACGGCGGTGCCACCCTGGTCAGCTCCGAAGAGAACATCCAGCTGGTCAATTTGCTGGGCGATGCGGTAGCTTTTTCGGGCAACGTGGTTAGCCTGATGGGCCTGGCGCGGGACATCCAGCATGTCTTCCGCAATTACCAACGCAAACTGCAAGAATTTTCCCCCGAGGATGACCAGGACGCCCTGCTGCAGGTCCGCACCCGCATCGGTGCGGAACGACAGCAGCTCAGCCAACAGATCGGCATGTTGCAAAAGGAACTCAAGGAAATCCAGCAACAGGTGTTTGCCCGTAGCGCCATGGATGACAAGGCCAAGGTGGATCTATTGCAGCAAGAATACACACAGCGCTTCGAGCAACTTCAAGCTGACTACAAATCCCTTCAGGAGCAACGGCAACAAGCCACCGACGAAGCCCTGCGGATTCAGTTCACGGCGCGGATGGACGCGGTGAAAAACAGCCACGACCGACTCAAGCAAGCGCGACAGAAGCTGCTCGTCGAACTCAAAGAACTGACTGGCGAAACGCTGAGCAGGCGCCTGAGCGACATGCTGAGCCGCCGTCTCCTGGAACAGATACGCGCCACCGAGGACATGATCCGGGCCCTGCGAGAGAAAGACAACCACCTCCTGGATGCCATGGAGGAAGAAGAGCGCCGGCGCAGGGGCTATGGACTGGAGGCCGGTCTTTTCATCAGCCACGGTGCCGCGGCTGAAGTCATCGAGTTGGATGACGACGTCTGGGGCATGCTTCGGGTGGCCATCAGCGAGCATATCAACGAAGCGGCTCGAGGCACGGCCCGCAACGGTGCCGTCAAGATGCGCCTGGACGAAGCGCTGAGCCAGGCCAGACAGAAATCTTCAAAACCCGGGCTGGCCTATCCTTTCAGGGTCTTCGTGGCACAGACCGGCGAATTCGGCCTGGATGACAGCCTGCAAGCCCTGTATCGCAAAGCGGTGGCAGAAAAAGACGATCAGGAGCTGGAGGGTTTTCTTGAAAAACTTACCGAATTCACCCGCGAACGTTTTCGGGAAGTCAGCCGACAGCAGGATTCGACGCGGGCCCCCGCCTGCGACATCTACAATCTCGGCGAAGCCCTCAGCGCGAAAACACTGGACGCATACCTGGACAAGACACGCGCCACCCATTTCTTCTTCCAGGTGCAGGTACAGCGCGAAGAGCTTCACCCCGAATTCTCCCAGCTTTTCTATATACCGGATAACGGGATCCACTTGATCGTGGGCCGGGACATGCGTGAAGGCCTGGGCGACGTCGAAATCTTTCGCTATGTGGGCCAAGTGCTCTTTCGGGGTTTCGAAGTCAGTCGCCCCACCCCTATCTACGAAATGCTGCGCCCTTCCAGCCCCTTTGTTCGCCTGCTCGACATGCACCACATGAAGGCATGGACCGAAGAAGCGCTCGAGAACCCCGACTGCAAACTCGAGAACCTCGGCATCGAATAAAAATCGGAACTGTTCACCAGCTGTGGGATAGACCCAAGCTCAATCCGCCCGGTGTGGGGAGAACGCCGACCGTGGTGGTCGATTCCTCGACCGCCGGCGCAGCAGATCCTCCATCGAGCCATGACCAAAGAAAGAATCCAGCCGAGGCCAGAGTGACAGCCGCACCCGCGAGCATCAGGCCGTTGCCCCAGCGATTGGCGCGCTGTCCCTCCCAGTACAGGGACTCGAGCTCATCCTGGTCTTCCGTGGTGGGTCGAGAATCGCTCAGCTGCCGCTCGATGTCGTTGGCGTGCCAGACCAACAGGCCGCCCGCCGTGGCCGAAGCCAGACCCAGGCCCAAACAAGTCCAACCCGTGATGCTCTGCCACTTGGAGTCGGGGGCCTCCTCGAACACCACCGAGGGCGGCACCACGACTTTGGGCTTCGGCTTCGGCCTGGGCTTGCGTTTTTCGTAGAGCTGCCCCAGCACGGTGGAATTGTTCAGGTCCACCTCCAGCCGGAAAACTCGGTTGTAGCGAATCTCGATGAACTGAGACAAATCCCGGAATCCCTCTTTGGAAACCATGAGGATGTGCTTGCCGGGCATGAGCCCGCCCAATGGCTTATCCAAAGGGGTGACAGCCACTTGCAGCCCGTCCAACATAACCCGAGCGCCCGCCTCCGAGATCTTCAGGTCCAAGGCACCAACCCATCGCTCCGGCCGCAAAAGCTGCACCATCAACTCCTCGAGCACAAACGATCGGTTCTTGGCCTTCAAGGGCACCTCGGCGGCGGCCCGCCTCAGTTCTCCTCCCCGAACCCCATCGTAAACCCTGAGGTCCAAGCTCAAGGTATCACCCAAACCACCCACGGTGCCGGTGAGCACATAAGGCACCCTCAATGCCCGAATCTGCTGCTCCACTGTGCCCAGGCCGGCCTTGCCGGATCGCTTCAACCTGGCCCGCACTTTGGACTCAGGCAGCCAAATGAAGGCCCCCACCTTGCCCAATACCCGGCTGAGCTGGTCCTTCAATCTGCGGATCTCCGCTTTATCCACGCCCACCGCGTTCAGCTTAAGCAAGGCCACCCTTGCCTTCATGGCCACCTTGTTACTGGTTTTGACCTGGGCCTGAGCCTGAGCCTGAGATGGGACAAAAAGGCCAAACCCGGCCAAGCACAACAAAAATGCAAAACGACGGACAAGAATCGACATGGGGGGTCCT
>JAUVAM010000570.1 GCA_030591745.1 Deltaproteobacteria bacterium | reverse complement strand
GGTTCTTCCGGTGCTAAAAGAAACACTAAGCGCCCTGAAAAAATGATGCGGATTTCTCTGAGCGAATGTAAGGAATCGACAAAGCAAAAAAATGTCGCCGCCAATCAAACGGTCAGCTTCAAAAACCGTTCAGCTTGGACAAGCCATTGGTCGAACGCGGATAGGTCTTGGGGCATCGAATAAGCCCATCGTTGACTGACGACCTTCCTGAAAGAATCCGCGGACGGCTGCTTGCTGACCCATGCCAGCATGTGCACGACATGGACCCTGCCGCTTTGCCACACAGCCCGGCGATCCACTTGCTTTGTTTCGTGCTATACTCCGAGCGCTCACTCACACAGAGGGAGGATGTCATGGGGAACTGTGTCGCTTGCCTTCGCCGTCCGAAAACCAATTCGCACAAAACCATAGTATTTCTAGGACTTCGACGTCCTCCGTCCCCGGGTCCCTTCTCCCCGGGTCCCTTCCAATCAATTTTCGTTGCGGAGGCGGCATGATTACGTCGTCTCAAAAGAACTACACCCAACTCCTTTGCACAGAAAATGGGTTTTGGAATGGAATGGACGCAATGAAGTCTCTGAAATATACAGACACATTTTGGAGCTTTCATCGCATTTGCATTTTTCTCTGCGCAATAACTATCGTTACGATCGCGGGCCCCCTGACGGCACAATCTTCTTGTTTTGGTCCTTCACTCTGTTACTGCAATCCACAGGCAAGTGGCAACGGGATAGTTTTTGCTGCCAAAATTTTGGAGATCGAGGACAACTCGATTCATGTTATGCATCTGAATTTTGATGCGTATTGCTCTGGTGGTTCCTTGTGCAGTGTTGGTTTAGCCCCGAGTAATATTGCTACGGGTCCAATGTGTAGCGAACTTCCGAGATACACCTCACTTGTCGAGGGAGAATCAAGGGTTTTCTTTGTCGATCTCGACAACAGTTGTCTTTGTGCCGCAGTACAGCTGGAGGGCGGTATCGCTTCTTGTCTCAGTGTCTATAAATCACCTGTAGAGTTGGTACTTGAGAATGGACTGCTTCCGCTCGTTGAGTGTGAGGAAAAATGGGCAAATATCTATTATGAAAATGGGTGGACTTGCGATGCAGATGGCTGTGGCTGTGGAATGTCATCTACGAGTACGCGATTCTACAATACCTTCCCTTTACTCCTGGGATTATTGTTTTTTGTAAAAAGAGTTCGTTCTTGACTCAAGTGGCAAGATCTCGCCTCCTCAAGAACGTCTAGCGCTTTGATGAAGAGTGTCGCCTTCGTCGGGCTTCGAATTCTGGGGCTTCTTTGATGGCCATGCCCAAAAATCCCGCGGCCATGCCCAAAAGCTTGGCCGAGGACTTGCCCCAGTCGGGTTCGGGACCCAGGTCGGGGAAACCGCGTTCGTCGGGTGTCAGGTTTTCCCAATTGGCGAACAAGTGCCCCCAGTCGCTGTCCAAGACCTTCTTTACCCTGTCTTGACCCAGGCGGGGATACCAGTAAGCGTCGTGGTAGACGATGGAGGCCAGATAAGACCAGGGCGCGAGCCAGGACTTGAGTGACCATTCCAGGATCGGCTTGAGCCCGCCCCAATAAATCTGATGCTGCATGCGGGCCGCGAAAGTCATGTTCTTGAAAGGCCCGACGAAGTTCCAGTTTTCCTCGGCGGCTTTCACGTCGCCGACGATGCGGATCTTGGCGGGGTCCGCGCAGCCCAAGCCCGCGTCGTGGGCCAGGCGCAGGTAGCGCAGCTCCATGGGGTCGAAACCCATGAGTTTCGCCGCCACGGCGTCGATGGCCACCTGGTCGCTTGAAGCGAGCATGACGTTTTTGACTTGCGGGTCCATGCAACGAGGACCGGGCCCATCGCCCGCGAAGGTGCCGTCCATGACGGCAAACAGCCCCTTGTGAATTTTTTTCTGAATGCGCAGCAGATCGACCAGGGTTTCGTGGATGACCGGATGGGTCCAATGTCGCCGCTCATTCAGAAGCCCACCGAAGGCGTTTTTCATGGCACCTGTCGTGGTCGTGAAAACATGGGTCTTGACCGTGGGCAAATGAATGATGTTCTCGCCGATGAATCGACGCGGAATGCTAAAACCGTCCGGATAGACATCGTTGAGCACCAGGAACTGATCGGCGAGATCACCGACCGCCTCGCGGATGTCGACCCACTCTTCCCCGCCCTCGTAGAGATGGATGTTGCGCAGGCCGTGATGCTCCACCACGGGCAGTTGCTTGTTCTCGCGTTCACCGAGCTTGGAGTCGATGACCACCGTGCGATTGTGGCAGGCGTGGATGAGCTCGCGTTTGTAGCCGTCCGCCAACATGGCCCGAATGACGCCGTCTAACTGCCATGGGGTCGTGGAAGACGCCGGATAAAAATGATGCCAGGAAATGTTGACCTTCAAGGCCGTGTCCACGGCCGAATCGATTTCATCCTGGTAGCCGGCCAGGTTCATCAGCTCATGGGTGTCTTCGATGATGCTCCGGGGCTTGGTTCTGAGTATGGCGACCGTTGAGGTCTTGGTGGTTTTGGACATGCGTTCCTCCTCTACGACACATCTTGCCGGGCCGAAGAGTCGGGCGCAAGACCGATGAAGGCCATTTGTCGTCCTGTTTTGCCCTTGTCCCGACGATGGGAAAAAAACTGCGCTTCAAGGTGGTGGGTGCAGAGGTTCAGGCTTTCGACATGCTCAGCCAAAAGGCCTGCGTCTACGAGGTGTTGTTGATTGGCTCGGATCAAATCAACGTACATGCCACGACTGCCCTTTAAGATGACATCCTTGCCGAAACGATCCGCAAAGGCCGTAAAGACGTCTTCGCCGACCTCGAAATTAAGCGGACCGATGCAGGGGCCGAGGCAGGCCAGCATCTGACGCGGGTTACAGCCGTATTCCCTCTTCATTGCCGCCACAGCCTTGGCGGCGATACCCGAAAGACTGCCTCTCCATCCCGCGTGAACAGCCGCCACGGCCCCTTGGTCTGGAGCATAGAGCAAAAGCGGCAGGCAGTCGGCGGTTCGCACCGCGAGCAAGATGTCCTGGCGATTGGTGATGCTGCCGTCGAAACGACGGTCTTCTTCGGGGGGCAAAGTCCTCGAAGGGGACAAATGTTCTGGCGGTCCATCGACGACCAGGATCTCGTCGCCGTGTACCTGATTGATGCCGACCACCTCGGACCAGGGACGTTTCAGCATGCTTGACAGTCTTAGCTGATTAGACTCAACCGCATGAGGATCATCACCCACCTTCTCAGAAAGATTGAACGCCGAAAAGGCTCCCTGACTTACGCCTCCGATCCTTGTCGTAAAACCGTGAACCACCCCCGGCACGGACAACAGAGAAGCGCGAAGAATGGAAGCATCCAAGACGGACTCCATCAGGAGAGGATTCTTAAGATGAAACACTTCAAATAGCTGG
>JAUVAM010000102.1 GCA_030591745.1 Deltaproteobacteria bacterium | reverse complement strand
CGTCTAGTTCAGGATAGAATCGTTTGAGCGCCAGGCCGCCAATGATGCCGGCTTGGTCCAGGCGCTTTAACGCGGCGTCCACGCCGCCGGGTACTTTCAGGACAAACTCGTTGAAATAGGGGGCGGCGAAGGCCATCTCTACGCCATTGATCTGGACCAGGCGCTCGGCGGTGGCCTGAGCGTTAGCCGCGTTGATGCGTGCCAATTCGGTCAGGCCCTGCTTGCCGAGCAGCGACAGGTGGATGACGGCCGCCAACATGCACAGTCCCTCATTGGTGCAAATGTTGGAGGTGGCCCGGGCCCGGCGAATGTGTTGCTCGCGGCTGGCCATGGTCAATACGTACCCTGTCTGCCCTCGATCGTCCGTGGTTTGTCCCACCAGACGACCCGGCATTTGCCAAACCTGTTTTTCCGCGGTTCCAAAGAGCCCGAGTCCGGGGCCTCCGTAGTTCAGGCCGGTGCCGAAGGCCGAGCCCTCCCCCGTGACGATGTCGGCACCCAGGTGGCCCGGCGCCTCCAGCATCCCCAGGCTCACGGGCTCTAAGACCACGGCGATGAGCAAGGCACCGGCGGCGTGAACCATTTCGGCTATCTGCGCCAGGGGTTCGATGCAGCCCAAGGCATTCGGGCTTTGTACCACCACCGCAGCCACGCCCTCGTCCAAGGTTTTTTTCAGGGCGTCCAAGTCCGTGGTGCCCTGGGGTCCGAAGGGGATGGTCTCCGTGCCTTCGTCGTGTTCACTCAAATAGCTATTGCAGGTCTCGGCGACCTCGGGATGCAGCGAGCGCGCAAGCAGCAGGCGTTTGCGTTTCCGCGCCACCCGAAGCGCCATGAGCAGCGCTTCTGCCGTGGCCGAGGCCCCGTCGTACATGGAGGCGTTGACCAGTTCGGTGCCCAAGAGCGAAGCCATCATGGACTGGTACTCGAAGATGGCTTGCAAGGTGCCCTGACTGACCTCTGCCTGATAGGGCGTGTAGGCTGTGAAGAACTCGCCGCGTTGCAGCAGCATGTCCACGGCGGCCGGCACATGGTGAGCATAGGCGCCCGCGCCCAAAAACTGAGCCATGCGGTCGCCGGAGCCTGTGTTGGCGGTCGACAGCTTGCGCATCAGGGTGCAAAGAGCTGACTCGTCCAGGGGCTCGGGCAGGTTCAATGCCCGGTCCAATTGAAGCTTTTTGGGAATGCTGGCGAAGAGGTCTTCGACTGTTGCGACCCCCACAGCCTCAAGCATCCTCCGGACATCGTCTTCGGTGTGAGGGATATAGCGCACGAGAACACCGCCTTTCAGTGGATTACTTGGACTCCTCCTGGACGTAGGCCTGGTAGGCGGCTGCGTCCATCAGCTCTGCCAGTTCGTCCAGGTTGGACATCTCGATTTTGACCATCCAGCCTTCTTCATAGGGATCATCGTTGATGTTTTCAGGGGTGTCCATCAAGGGATCGTTGATTTCGAGGATTTTTCCGCTTACCGGCGTGAAGATTTCGCTGGAGGCTTTCACCGATTCTACTGCTCCGATGGAGTCCTCTTTTTCGTACACTTCGCCTTCGTCGGGAAGCTCCACGTTGACGATGTCGCCGAGTTCCATCTGGGCGTAGTCACTGATGCCCAGGGTGACCACCTTTTCTTCTACCCTCAACCATTCGTGATCCTTCGTGTATTTCAGCTCTGTCGGTATATTCATGGCCAGTGCCTCCTGAGCACATCAGTGGTTGGGTTTGCAGCTTTGTATTGCGATAAACTACCCCATCGCGCCAAGTCGTCAAGGAAAAAGCCCATTAAGTCGTTTTCCTTGCCTTTTCAGGTTTTGGGGCCTATTTTGATTGGGTCGGAATGTCTTTGGTTCCGGCCCTTTGGGGGGCACGGAGTGAGCACTGTGTCCGAGGCGGTACGTAAACTGGCAGCATTGAACCAGGCTGCCAGAGCCATGAATTCCATCCTGGATCCGGATCAATTATTGGATACCATTTTGTCCCTGGTGGAGGACGTATTCCGCCTGGATACTTGTGCTCTCCTGCTTTTTGATCCGGAAGAGGGTGTGTTGACCATTCGAGCGGCCCGAGGTTATCGGCCCGAGGTGGTGGCCAACTTCAAGACAGCCACGGGGGTGGGCATTACGGGGGAGGCCTTCAGCTCTGGCGATCCCGTGATTGTCAACGACGTGCGCCAGTACGAGGGTTACATTCAGGGGGTCCAGGGCGCTCGAAGCGAGATGGCCGTGCCCCTGCGAATTGACGACGAGATCATCGGTGTACTGGATGCCGAGAGTCGCAAGCCCGGGGCCTTTCACTTGGATGATCTGGACTTGTTTCGCATCTTCGCCAACCAGGCGGCTACGGCCATCAACAATGCCCGGTTGGTTGCCTCGATCAAGGACCGAAGTCAGCGCCTGGAACGCCGCGTGCAGGATCTTGAGCTGCTGGGTCGCCTTGGCCGACAGGTCAGCTCCAGCCTGTCTTTGGATGAACTCTTGGATGAGATCCTGGCCTTGGGCAAGAAGGCCCTTCATTTTGACAACTGCGCCCTGCTTGAAAGGGTGGGCGATGACCTGGTGGTGAGGGCAGCCCTTGGGTACAAGGACGAGGTGCACGCCGGCATGCGCATCCCGACGGGAAGGGGCATCACCGGGCGCGTGTTGGCCACGGGCAAGGCTGTTTTGGTGCCGGACGTGCAGATAAACGGGGGTTATATCGAGGGTGTGGCTGGCGGTCGCTGTGAGATGGCCACGCCGCTCATCGTGCGCGACGAGGTGGTGGGCGTTTTGGACGCCGAGGCCAAGGAGCCCGAGGCCTTCAGCGAACAAGATTTGAGGCTATTTTCAACCTTCGCCTCTTGGGCTGCCCAGGCCTTGCACAATGCGGATATCCATTCGCGTCTGGAGAAAAAGCAGGCTCAGTTGGCCGAGCATGTGCGTGAGATCGACCGCATGAACGAAGATCTAAAGGACCACGCGAAGCGCATCAAGAAGGCCAATACCAATTTGGAAAAACGAGTACGTGAGTTGGAAACCCTGCAGAAGGCTTCCCGCACCATCACTTCGTCGCTGGATCTGGACCGAACCCTGGATGCCATCGCTGGCATGACGAAAGAGATCGTGGATTCTTCCTCCTGCGCCATCCGGCTCTTGGATCAGGAACGATTGGGCAACGAGGAGCTGCTTGAAAAATCTCATGAAGTCTCTCCGGAGCTCAAGCCGGCTGGCGTTGCCTGGTTGAAAAATGGGGAGCAGGCGAAACTGGCGGTGCCCCTGAAGATAGGTGAGCGCATCATCGGCTATTTCGAGCTCAGTTCCGGTCGGGACGAGGCCTTCAGCAAGGACGACGAGCGGGTATTGCAGGTTTTGGCCAGTCAGGCGGCCATCGCCATCGAAAACGCCCGGCTTTTCGAGTCCACCCAGCAGACTTATCTGGAAACCATGAAGAGCCTGGCCCAGGCCCTGGAGGCTCGGGATACTTATACCAAGGGGCATTCCGAGCGGGTGACGCGCTATGCCGTCGCCATCGCGAAGCAGATGGATTTGGACGCCCGTACGCAAAAGGTCATCCACTACGCGGGCATGTTGCATGACATCGGCAAGATCGGTATCTCGGATGCCATTTTGCAAAAGCGCGTGAAGCTTTCCGAGGACGAGTGGGAAACCATCCGCAATCACCCCTTGTTTGGTGACAACATTTTGGGCCCCATCAAGTTTTTGAACGATGCCCAGAAGGTGGTGCTCCGCCACCATGAGCGCTATGACGGCTCGGGCTATCCGGGGAAGCTCAAGGGTGAGGATATCCCCTTAGAGGCCCGCATTATTGCGGTGGCCGACTCTTTCGACGCCATGACTTCCGATCGACCCTACCGCAAGGCACTCAGCCGGGATGTGGCGGTCGCCGAGATCAAAAACACTTCAGGTAGCCAATTTGACCCCAGGGTGGTCGAGGCTTTTTTGGCCATCGTTGAAGAGGTGTTTACAGCAACTTGACTCAGCGCGGCAATTCCCCTTAGTATTCAGCCGTTCGTCAAACATTTTCATTAATTCTGGGCCCTCTCGAAGAGGGCGCTGAGGAGGCGTCATGCTAAAGAAGATTCTATTGGGTTTGGTTTTGTCGAGTCTCGTCTTTGCGGTTGCTTGCGGCGGCGGCGACGACTGCAATGCCACCACCGAGATTTGTGATGGTCTGGATAACGACTGCAACGGCTTCATCGACGACGGATTGCAGCGTGTTTGTCAGACGGCCTGCGGTGTGGGCGTGGAGACATGCGAGGCTGGCAGTTGGATCGGCTGCGACGCCCGGCAGCCGGCGGAAGAGACCTGCAACGGCAAAGACGACGACTGCGACGGCTGCTTTGATGAAAAATCCGGTCCCGATTGTCAGCCCATGGAACGTCAATGCACCACAGCCTGTGGTAGCGGTGTTGAGTATTGTTACAACGGCAGTTGGATGAATTGTGATGCCCAGGTGCCCGTGGCCGAGACCTGCAACAACCTCGACGACGATTGTGACAACTTGACCGATGAAGAGCTGGATGTGGACGGCGATTCCGATGGTCACTACAGCGTAGACTCTTGCTCCACCCCCAACGATGACTGCAACGACAACGACAACACCATCTATGGTGGCGCCCCGGAACTCTGCGACGGCAAGGACAACAACTGCAATTTGCAGATCGACGAAGGTTGCGACTGCACCCCCAATGACACTCAGGCTTGCGGCGCGAACATCGGTGAATGCGCCGTGGGCAATCAGACATGCGTTACCGGTGTCTGGGGCCCCTGCCTGGACGGTGGTGGCACCGAAGTAGCTCTGGTGGGTCAAAACCCCGAACTCTGCAACGGTCTGGATGACGACTGCGACGGTGACACCGACGAAAACAACCCCGAAGGCGGCGCTCAGTGCGGCACCGACGAAGGCCAGTGCAGTTTCGGCATCATGATGTGCATCGATGACGGCGGTGTGAAAACCCTGGCCTGTGGTGGTCCAAATTTCACGGGTGCCGAAGATGAGGACTGCGATGGTCTGGACAACGATTGCGATGGCGAGACCGATGAAGATTTGAATGAGGGTGGATTGGATTATGACGGCGTGGCCAACGACTCCTATGGCACCATTCAGCTTCTGGCCGATATGTTTGAGAGTACGCCTTTGTCCATGGAAAAAACCTTGTACCCGATGGGTGATCAGGATTGGTATCACATCACCGCCATCGAGGATGTGAGCCACGGCTTCTACGTCGGGACCCAGTGCTTCACTCAATGGGTGTTGCTGTATTTGCCGCCGGGTGCCAGCCCTGCTGATTGGGAGCTCTGCATCGAGCCGGCGGAGAATTGTTCGAGCTTCGAGAACAGCGCCTGGTGTACCGATCCCGCCGTGGATTACGTGGAGTTCACCGACGGCAGTTCGGCCTACCTGATGGGTTATTACTTTGAGGGCTTGGCGCCTCTTGAGGATTACACCGAGTTGAACGTGGTGGTTCGTTCGGTGAACGACAGCGTGGAAGAGTGTATGCCTTATCGGTTGGAAATGTACATGCAGTGGGAAGAGAACGCAGGCTGTAACTGAGTTTGATTTTGAATATTACAAAAGGGGCACCCATTGGGTGCCCCTTTTTATTTAACCTGAATGGTTATCCCGTGATGGTCATTTTTAGTCTTTTTCGCAGGTTGAAGTATTCTTCGCTGATCGCGAATTGTAGCAACTCGCTGATGAGGGGGTACTTGGCGAAGAGTTCGATGATTTCGGCTGTGTTGGTGGGCCGTTTGTCTCGAAGCTCGGGCGTCTCGCGGCTTAAGTGCATGATGGCGTTGGAGAGATCGTTCGACAGGCTCAAGCCGACCCGCGCAGCCGAATGCTCTACGCCCGCCAGGTAGGCCTCGTAGTCAGGGACCCGGGCCAGGGTCGGCGCCAAGTCCTTCATCAGTTCATCAAGGGCCTTGCGCTGCTTGCGGGGCAAGGCCTTGGTGATTTTCTTGGATAGATCCGCCGGCAGCTCCGAGGGGTAGGTGGCCACCGGACAGCTCGGATGGTGCGGCTGAACGGCCGCGGCGATAAGCTGGGCAAGCTCCTTGGGGCCAATTTGGGTCGCCAAATAACTGCCGTCTTGGATGCGTTTCAAAGCCCGGCCCAGGGCGAATCGCTGTTCCTTGACCACGGTGCGCTTGACCAATCCCTCGCCCACGATCATGGACGGAGGAGATGTGTTCTCGATGGACACCAGGTGCGTAGGCTGGCTGGAGCGATAAAGTTCATATTCCACGCCGCCTAAGTTTTGGGCCAATTGCGCTGTCAGCGTTCGCAAGGGATCGTCGGGCCTGGCTTTGTCCTGTTTGCCCACACCATGTTTGGACAGGTCCGCGGGGTAAAGTTTGTTCAAATGAGGCCCAATGACCTGAAGAATGCTGCGTGTGGCGCCACGCTCGTTCGGGTGTACCAGATGGCGTCCGGTCTCTTCGAGGGTGAGTTTTTCGGCGGACTTGTCCGGGGCCTTGTTGTTGTTTTCTCCGTAGAAGAATTCTTCGTTTTGGTCGGTGGCCCGGAGGTAGTGGAGTACGGAGCAAGAGCAAAAGACCTTGTCGAAGGCCCGTTGTTCTTCAAAGATACGCCGCAGTTGGTGATAGGAGTCGATCCGGAAGGGGTAAAGGGTAAGAAGCTTACGATGTTCTTCGATGGCGTTGGCGTAGTAAAGGCCGGTGCGACCGTATAGCTCGGCGAGTGCCTCGTGGGCACCTAAGTGCTCTGGCTCGATTTCGATGGCCCGTTTGTACTCTAAGATGGCCTTGTCCAGATTGTTGAGCTTCTTGTCGTAGAGGCCACCCATCTTCAGGTGCAGTGGGATGGCCTGGTCGGCATCGTCGCCGGGTAGCAGGCCGATAAAAGCCTGGTAAGCATCGATCAGCTCGGCCCAGCGTTCCAGTCGTTCGTACAGTTCGCCCAATCGTTGCACCACGGCGACGTTGCTGGGCTCGAGTTGTTGAATTTGTTTATAGGCCTCCACTGCCTGATCGGGCAGGTTTTTGGCTTTGTCCAATAGCTGGGCCTGTTCCAGCAGGTGGTTGATGCGATTGTTTTCATCGACCTGTACCAGAGAGCCCAGCACTTCGATGGCGGCGTCGATTTCCTGCCGTTCGGTATGCAATGCTTTGAGCCGGGTCAGGGCCTCCACATCACCAGGGCGCAGTTCCAAGGTGCGGCGCAAATGGACGATGGCTTGTTCCCCATCGGGCATCTTCTCCAAAAAGATTTGGGCCAGGCGAAAGTTGGCCTCTGCCAGCGTTTGCGCATCGGTCACCAGCTCAAGGATGCGACGGGTCAATTGCAAACACTCGTCCCACTGCTCCAATTCGAAGGAGAGTTCGGCCTGGGCCACCAGGGCCTGGGGATGGGATGGGTTGATCTGCAAGACCTGCCGATAGGCTTCGGCGGCTTCATTGGGTTTCTTCAGATTGGAGCGCAACAGATCGCCCATTTTGTTGTGCAGGTCGGCCAATGCGCGACTGTCTTCGGTGACGGTAACCCTTTGGCTGTACAGCGCCACCAATTGATCGTGGGCCTGCATGTCCAGCAGCAGGATTTCGGCTTGATTGCTGGCCTGGGTTTCCCGGGGGTCTCTTTCCAGTACCTTGAAGAAGCAATTGACCGATCGCTGGGGATCGTTGAATTTGTCTCGATACAGGGCACCCACTTCCAGCAAGGTGGCGATGGCTTGACGCGGATCCTTGGTGACCTGTCCCTCAAGGTCCAATAACTGCACCATGGCCTCTGCGTCATCGGTCTGAGCGTAAAGCCTTTTCAAGCCCTTGATGGCAGGCAGATGATCGCCCTTGATCAACAAGGCCTGCCGATAATAATGGACGGCGACCTGAGGCTGGCTCAGTTGGGTTTCCGCCAAATCGCCAATGCGGGTGCAAAGGTCAAGTGCCACATCCCGGCTCTTGACGTGGGTCAGTTCCCGTTCGTGTAATGTGCGCAATCCGTTCCAGGTGCCGAATTTGTGAAATAGGACATCCAGAGATCGCGTGGCCTCCGGATGACTCGGATCGATGGCGAGCATTCTCAAGTAATGCTCGCCTGCGTTTTTGGGGGGTTGCAGGCGATTTTCTTTGATATCGGCCAGTTGACTCTGAAGCGAGAGCTCCAGCGGAGGGGCTTTGACGTGCTTGGACCAAGTTTCGTAGATGCGGACCAGGGCCTGGTGATTGCGCTGGGTCAAGTAGATACGTTCAAGAGCCTCCAGAGTCGGCAGATGATCGGCTTGGATGGCCAAGACCTTCTCAAGCAATTCACAGGCGCTGACCAGATCATTAATTTTGTGCGCCTGGATGTCGGCCATATGAAAGAGGAGATGTACCTTCTGGCTGTCGTTTCCGGCTCGGCTGAGTTGTTGTTCGAAAATGCCGAGCAGTTCGCGCCACTGATCACCCTTGGTGTAGAGTCGCTCTAAGGCGCGGATGCTGGGGCCGTGATTTGGGATGAGTTGCTGGATGCCACACAGGGTCTCCACGGCCCGTTCGGGTTGCTGCAGCTGGGACTCGCAAATTTCGGCCACTCGAAACAAAGCCAGGGCCTTTTGCTGTGGGTCTTCGATGACACTCGCCTCTTGGCTGAGCACCTCAAGCAAATTCTCCCAGTCTCGATTGCGCGTGTAAATGCGGTTGAGCGCCTTCAGTGCCGGGAAATAATCTCCCTGCAAGGCAAGCACTTCTTTGTATGCGCCGATGGCCTTCTCGGGTTGGTCCAGTTTGTCCTCGAAGAGCTCACCAATTTTGTAGAGCATGATGACCTGTTGGGATTCATTCAGGGTGACGTCGATTTCCTGGCGATACATGCTGATCAGATCGTCCCACAGGCCCTTGATGAAGT
>JAUVAM010000119.1 GCA_030591745.1 Deltaproteobacteria bacterium | reverse complement strand
GGGCGTAGGGATGGGTCAGGTAGCGGGTGGTCACCGAACCGCCCAGCACCGGACGGCCTGCCTCCGGGCCGATGTCATAGACGATGTGCCCGTGGGGCAGACCGCGACCTGCGAGGGCAGAATCCTCGGCGTGATGCAAAGGGTCTTCCATGAGGATGTGGTGCCCGGCATCGACTTGGCCGGCGACCTGCAGCATGCGGGTTCGCAGGGCTTGGGTCCCCTGATCATCTCCCTGGGCAATCCAGGTGAAGAATGTTTGGGCCCCTTTGTCGGCGCTGATGGAGAGGCTGAGGGGCAGGGCCATGCCGGCCAGCAGCAGGACCCAGGCCAAAGCTTGGAGCCATCGACTTAGCGGACGAATGCTGTTTAGGCTGTCTGCCGCCAGCAGACCCAGCCAGGCAATGAAGGCCAAGCGGGCGAAGGCGGCGAACTTGGCAAAGCCCAAAGAGGCCGAAAAAGGCAGCAATAGGCTCAGGTCCAGGCCGAAGATGAGCAGGCTGTCTGGAGCGCAGGCCAGGGTCCAGAGGCTGAAGGCTACGCTCGGCAACCAATGGCGCACCGAGACCCGTCCTTCCATGCGAGCCGCTATCAGTCCCGAGACGATGATGCCGATGCACCAGAGAAGCATATGTGCCGGACTGGATATGGCTGCGGCGGTGAACACCAGCAGGGGCAAGCCCCCCTTTGCCAGGGATCGGCGGTCACGTTCTCCCTGGCCCAGGGCGACCAGGCCGGGCAGCAAGAGCAGGGGCAGGGCGGGAATCAGCACGTCTCGCACCGTGGCGAAGGCACCGTCTGGTAACTCCCAGCGCAGCAGAGGCAGGTTGTGAAAGTCGGCCTGCAGGCCGAAGAAGGCGGCGAAAAAATCCGCATAGAGCAGCGCCATGGCCAGCGAGACACCAAGCAACACCAAAAGGGGCGCGGGGCCGAAGCGCCTGCCTGCAAGGCGACGGGCAAGCAGGTGATGCAGGCTGAGAAAGCCCAAACCCACGGCTGTGGCGTAGCCGCTCATGAAGTGGGCAAAGAGACTGGCCCCCCAGAGGGCGGCTGCTGCCAGGCCGCGCTCGGCGGCCCTTCGGCGCTGTCCCTCGTCCATGGCCAACAAGGCGCGCCAAAATCGCTCCAATGACAAAAGGCCCAGGGCGATGCCCAAACGCTGGGCCCATTGGCCGGTGTAGAGCACCTGCACCGGGTTTGCGTCGATGAGACCCACGTCTGTCGGATAGACCAGCCAGGTTAGACCACCGGCCACCGCCGCCCCAGCCAGCCATGCGCTTTTCGTGGTTCCTCGGGGCAGAAGGGCCCATCCCGCAAGACTCGTGATCCATAGCAAACCCAGAAGCCAAACCACGTAGGCGGCAGGCGAATAGTTGAAAGGAGCGGAGAAGGCTCCGGCGGCCAGACTGGCCAGGGGGTTGTAAAAAACGTTGGGCGTCCAGCCGAACAGGTGCATGGGGTCGTAGCCCCAGAGCCGCGTGCTGAAAGAGAAGCTTTCCGCGGCGAATCGCAGATTGCTTCGATCAAAGGGATGGTCTCGCCAGTGGATCAATTTGGAAGAGAAATCGAAACCCAAAAGTGCGAGCAGGCCCAGGCCCAGGGCCAGCAGACCCAGGGCAGCCAGCCAGGGAATCCATCGATCCAGTTTGGCCCGGTGCTCCGTCATGGTTGCTCACCGCTTAGTTCGAGAAAGACCAGGCCTTTGTCCTCCACTCGTCGAAGCCGACGACCCGCGGTCCATGTTTGGATCCGTTCTGGCGGTATGCCGCCGGTCAACAGCCAGATGTGGCGATTGGCGGGGGCATGCTTCAGACTGGCGGGGGGCATTTCCGCGTCGGGATCCAGGCGCAGGATCCACAGATCTCGGTCTAACTTGAGCGGGCTGAAAACGTCTTTGCGACCACCTGCCGCCGCGAGGATTGACGGGCCCTCAATGATGGGGTCAGCCACTTGAACCATGCGGCTTGCCACGTTGCGGATGCTCAAGGAGCGGGGCAGATCCAGCCCCAGGTGAATCAGGGCAGCGAAGCTCATGCCAGCGCACAGTCCGACCACCGCCAGCGTTTTCCAAAGACCAGCCTTCAGTTGGGCCATCCATGTCAAAACCAAAGTCAGCATCGCCAGCGCAAGGGGCACCAGCATCGGCCACAATCCCCCGGCCGGTGTGCCCACTTTGCCAGGGGCCAGCAAGATGGGCAAAGCCAGGCCAAGGCCCAGTATCGCGCCGAGAGCCACGGACAAGGCCTTCGCGGGACCCAGACGCCAAATGCTTAGCAGCGCCAAGGGTGCCAGGGCCGGCAGCATGTCGACAAAATACCGTGGGTTGAAGCAGAGCCCACCGGCCGAGGCGATGAAGGGCAGCAGCAGGGTTCCGCCCAGGCCTACCAAGGCCACGGCATTAACCGCTGGCTGTTGGACCTTGGGACTCCGTGTGCGGGCCCAGCCCGCCAGAGTGGCCAGAAGCAACCATGGCGCCGCCTGGAGTAGGCTTTTTTTCAGCACGCCGCCATACAGCACTTGGCCGAATTCATTGGCGGTGCTTCCCATGGAGCGGCTCAGGTCGCCCAGCAGGGAGGTGTCCAGCAGGTGATATCCCGCAAAGCCCGCCCAGTGCGTCAGTAGTGCTCGTCCGTCTGGTAGCGCCAGGGCCGCTAGCAAACCCAGCCCGAAGAAGCCGGCCCAGATCCAGGCCTTGCCCAGTTTCATGTAAAGCCAGGCGGCTGAGGCGAATCCAGCGAGACCGAGCAGAGGCAGCCAGGGTTTGCGCAGGAGCAAGCCCATGCTGCCGGAGAACATGCTTGCGTATCCGTAGGAAAAAGGATTGAGGCTGTCCAGTCGCTGGCTGTTGATCAGCATCAAGCCCACGATTGGCAGCAGCCAGCCCAAGCCGAGCAGCAACAGGTTTCGCCACTTATGCCCCAGAGCCAGCCAGGCGGCGAAGAGGAAGAGCGGCAATTCCAGCATGTGTTGCAGCCGGACCCCGCAGCCCAAACCGGCCAAGAGGCCGGCGAAGAGCAGGGGCGAGAGGCGGTTTTTTGGACTGGAGACCAGGAGCAGTAGAGCCCATGCCGCCAATGCCTGGCTCAGTGCGTGGGGCCAAATGCCCAAGGCGTATTCCAGGCTGAAGGTGGCCAAAGCAAATGCGGCCGAGGCACACAGGGCGAAGACCCGGTCATCCAGCATCACGAGGGCAAGGCGTCGAACCGCCACCAGGCTCATGCCGAAGGCCAGCAGGTTGAGCCAGATCAAGCCGGACAAGCCCCCCAGCCAAAGAAAGGGGGAGGCGAGGATGGCATGGTAGGGCGGGACGGTGGAGACCGTGCCCAGGTCGTTCACCCGATCGGGGATTGCCGTATAGAAGAACAGCTTGGCCGGATCCTTGAAGCTTTCGTAGCCGTTGTCGATGTGAAATCCATGGCCGGTCGCCATGGCCTTGGAGGCCAGAAGGTAATGACTTTCGTCCACGCTGAAAACGCCGGGACTTGAGAAGAGGGCCCCCACGACGCAGACCAACAGCAGCATCACCGCATCGATCCGCCAGCCACCAAGGCGACGCTCTCCCTGTCCTTCAGTCGTCACGGCGTTCGCGGCGCAGTTGAGCTATCTGGTCGGCCACCAGCCCCATCATAAAGATGATTATCGCCGTGCATAGCAGCAGCATCGACATGTTGGTGAAGCGGTTGTAGTTGATGAAGGTGTAAGCGTACCAGCCCAAGCCCAGCATGCCGATGAGAATGCTGACGGGGAAGAAGATTCGAAAGGGAGCAAGCCCCACACCCACCTTGATCAGGATGATCAGAAAAAGGAGGCCGTCGGACAGGGGTCGAATCTTGCTTTTGGAGCCCTGGGCCCTCTGGGCGGCCACGATGGGTACATGCACCACGGTGTAGCCGGAGCGGGCCAACGTTATGGTCAGGGTGGATGGATAGGAGAAGGTATTGGGCAGTAGATCCACGTAGCGTTTGGCCAAGGAAGCCTTGATGGCACGAAAGCCACTGGTCAAATCGGGGATTCGCTCGCTGGCCAGATAGGAGGCCATGGCAGAGAACAGGCGATTGGCAGCCCATCGGTGTGCTTTTTGTCCTGAGCCTTTGGTGCGTGCGCCGACGGCCATGTCGCAAGTGTTCAGCGCTTCCAGCAGCCTGGGCAGATCTTCCGGCTTGTGCTGTCCATCGGCGTCCATGAGCACGATGATCTCGCCTTTGGCTTCTCGTATGCCGCGCTTGATCGCCGCCCCATTGCCCTTGCGGTAGGCCTGTCGGATGACCCGCGCGCCGAGCTTGGTGGCGATTTCGCCCGTGTCGTCGCTTGATCCGTCGTCGATGACCAAGATTTCGTGGGGCTTATCGACCAAGACCGCTGCAAGGCCTTGCAGGACGGCGCTGATGCGCATCGATTCGTTGAGCGCCGGCAAGATGACGCTGACCTGGGGGCTGGCTGGTTCGGATGTCATGAGGGCACGTTATTCAAGTCCGGCTTATGTTTCAAGGGGTTTGGCGTTTGCCGCGGCCAGGCCCAGTTCCGCGGCTCGCTTCAGAAAGGGGGACAAAGCGGCAAGAGAGTCGGCACCTGGCACCAATAAGGGTGCCTGAGGTTTGAAATCCAGGGAAAACAAAAAGGCGTTCAGGCTGCCCAGCACGCCCAAGAATTCGTCAGGTCGATCCTGGCCGGCGGTCACGATGGTGTAGGCCGGCCTCTGGGGAGGGCCATGGAGGCGACGATCTTCTCCCCTCCACCAGTAGACCTGGCTGCGATCGATCAAGGACTTGAGGTGGGCCGGGACACCAAAAAAATATACCGGGCAGGCTACGATTAAGACATCCGCTTGGTACAGAGACTCCAAAGCACGACTGGCGTCATCCGGTGAATGAACGCAGGGGGCGCCTTTGGCGCAGGCCTCGCATCCGCCGCAGGGCACCAGGTTTAGCTTGTTCAGGTGCATAGCCTCGACTTGGGCTCCGGCGATAGCGGCTGTTTCCAATGCCTTGTCGAGAAGCAGGGCGCTTTTTCCTTCAACCCGGGGGCTACCATACAATCCCAGAATGTGGGTCATCAGTGGCTCACGGCAGTTTGCGTCCTGTTTGTTCCCAGGCTTTGGATTGATGAACCATCATCGTCGTGGCAGCCAGGCCTGTCAAGCTGAGCTCATTGACGATTTAAGACACGCGATGGTAGCTTGTGGGCATTCGGGGTGGATAGGCATTCAAGCTGGAGCCGCTGGATGAAGAAAATTTTGGTGATGACCTCGACTTTTCCCCGATGGGATGGAGATCCCACACCTCCTTTTGTATATGAGCTTTGCAAGAGATTGGGCCGAACCTGCCAGGTCCATGTCCTGGCTCCACATGCAAAGGGGGCGGCGTTTTTTGAGGAGAAAGACGGGTTGATAATTCACCGCTTCAGGTACTGGCGGGACAGGGAGAACAATTTGGCGGATGGGGCCATCTTGCCCAGTCTCCGGCTGAAGCCCTCTCTCTGGCTTCAGGTCCCTCCCTTCTTTCTGGCTGAGTATTTGGCGGCCCGCAAGATCGTAGAAGCCGTTCAACCTGACATGATTCACGCTCACTGGATTCTGCCACAAGGTCTGGTGGCCGCCATGTTGAATCGTCCCTTTGTGCTGACAAGTCACGGCGCGGATATGTTCGGCTTGAGGCATCTCGCATGGCTTAAAGGCATGATCCTCAACCGGGCTCAGCATCTGACGGTCGTGAGTCATGCCCTCCGGGATGAGGCCATGCGTTTGGGCGCTCGGGTTGGAGTCGATGTGCTGCCCATGGGCGTTGATTTGAAGGCTTTTTGTCCCGGGAAGCGAGATGAGGCATTTCGGGAGTCCCTGGGGGTGAAGGACAAGCTGATCCTCTTTGTCGGTCGGCTGTCTGAGAAGAAGGGCGTCGCTTATTTGATAAGGGCCATGCCTGATGTGCTGGAGCGTTTTCCCGAATGTCGGTTGTTGATCGTTGGTGATGGTGAGCAGCGGGCTGCCCTGGAGCAGGAGGTGGATCGGTGCAAGATTGCAGACCGAGTGATCTTCGCGGGCGCTGTCGCCAATGCCGAGTTGCCTAAGATATATGCATCGGCCGATATCTTTGTGGGCCCATCCATTGTGGCGAGAGACGGAGATACGGAAGGATTCGGGCTGGTGTTTGTCGAGGCCATGGGCTCGGGTTGCCTGACGGTGGCGTCGCATTTGCCGGCCATCACCGACATCATCCAGCATGAAAAAACTGGTTTTTTGGTGGAGCCAAAGAGCAGCCGGGCTATCAGTCGGGTGCTTCTGCGTATCTTGGGGCATGGAGAAGATTTTTCGTTCATGCCGAAACGGGCTCGGGCTTCAGTGCTTGCCCGATTCGATTGGGACGCGGTTGCAAAAAAATACGAGAAGATTTTGCTGGGATGAGGAAGTACTCTTGATTTAATACGGGGTTACGGCCTGGCGTGACTTGTCAGAGTTCGCCTTGCTCTACTTGCTTCGATGGGGCATATAGTGGTCGAGGAAGGAGCCAGGATCCTGGTGCGTCGCAAGAAAACCATCCGCTTCCGCTTGACCATGGGCTTTATCGCCGTGGTCCTGGTGGCCAACAGCATCTTGTCGCTCGTGGCCGTTTTTCATCTGGATCGGGTTTGGCATGATGAGGTGCAAACGCGAGTTCGTCTGGATTTGAACTCTGCCTGGTCCATTTATCACCAACGCATCCAGTCTCTGAGCAGGACCCTGGAGGTGGCCCGACTGAGCCTTCAGCCCGATCCCGGTGGTGCTTTTCATATTAATGAGGAACTGAGCCGTTTTTTGGCCGCATTGCGGCGGACCGGGGGCATGGACATTTTGTGTCTCCTGGATGCCCATGGCCGGGTTTTGCATCGGGTCTCAAGGCCTGAGCAGTCCGGTGACTCATTGGCGGATAACTCGTTGGTGCGCAAGGCCCTGGAACAGAGGCAGTTGGTCAGCGGTACGACCCTGGTGGGGCAAGAGGAATTGGAGCGGGAAGGCGTGGCTTTGGCCCGACGAGCCCGCCTCGATTTCATCGAGACGCCCAACGCCCGGCCTTCGGAAGAAAAAGTGAACACAGCGGGCATGGTCCAGGGCGTGGCGCTTCCCTTGTCGGGTCCGGACGGTATTCTTCGCGGGCTTCTTTACGGCGCGGTCTTGCTCAATCGTTCGACCGAACTCGTCGACACCATTCGCGACGAGGTTTTCCGGAACCAGACCTTCGACGAAAAAGACATCGGCACGGCCACCATTTTTCAAAAAGATTTGCGTATTTCCACCAACGTGCGAACCGGCGAAGGTGAGCGGGCCTTGGGGACGCGCTTGAGCGAAGCGGTCTTCGCCCAGGTGCTGGAGCGGGGCAATATTTGGGCCGACCGGGCTTTTGTGGTCAACGACTGGTACATCACGGCCTATGCGCCCATTCGCGATCCGGATTTGGATATCATCGGCGCCCTTTATGTGGGGCTGCTGGAAAAACCTTACGTTCGGCCTGGCACCGCCCCCATCTGGATTTTTCTGGGCACGGTGGCGGCCACCACGCTGGGGATGTTGATTCTGTTATTTTTCGTGACCAAGCTGATCCTCCGTCCCTTGGGGCGCAGCCTGTCCATGTCGCGTAAGTTCATCGACGGCGACATGGATGCCAGGGTGGGCATTCGGCCGCCGGGTGAGATGGGGCTTTTGTGTGAAGCGATAGACAAGATGGCCGACGCGGTGGTCGAGCGGCAGGAGAAACTGGAGCAGGCCACCCGGCAGCAGATAGGGCAAAGTGAGAAGCTGGCAAGCATCGGGCGTTTGGCCGCCGGTATCGCCCATGAGATCAACAACCCCCTGACCGGCGTGCTGACCTTTGCCCATCTCTTGAAGGACAAAGAGAACATGGAGCCCCAGGACATAGAAGACCTGGATGTCATCGTGAATGAGACCACTCGGGTGCGGGAGATCGTCCGAGGCTTGTTGGATTTTGCCCGGGAGTCGCCGTCCCGGATGCAGCTATTGTGCGTGGACGAAGTCTTGGCCCAGACCATGGCCCTCTTGCATTCCCAGAAGGCCTTTCACAAGATCGTCATCGACGAGGAGTACGCCGATGACTTGCCACAGGTTTGCGCAGACAAGAACCAACTGCAGCAGGTGTTTTTGAATTTGGCCCTCAACGCTTGCGAGGCGATGCCAGACGGCGGCAAACTGACCATCCGCAGCTGGGCGATGGCGGACATGGTGCGCATTGAGTTCGGCGATACGGGTTGTGGCATTAGCGCGGAGCACATTAAATCCATCTTCGAGCCTTTTTTTACCACCAAGCCGGTGGGCAAAGGGACGGGGCTGGGTCTGAGCGTCAGCTATGGCATCATTCAGCAGCATCGGGGCGAGTTGAAAGTCGAGAGCGTGGAACAGCATGGAGCCACGTTCACGGTGCTTTTGC
>JAUVAM010000053.1 GCA_030591745.1 Deltaproteobacteria bacterium | reverse complement strand
CGCGCCCCAGGTGCAAACGCAGCAAGTGATCGAATCCGATAAAGTGATCAATATGCATATGAGAGACGAACACGTCGCTGATTCGCAACAGCTCGCCAGGAGACAAGGCGTGCAAGAGACCACAATCAAAAAGCAGGGCTCGCTTCTCCCTGCAGAGATCCACAAACAAGGCGGGGTCCCCGGCCGGACCGTTGACCAACTTGGGCAAAAAGGCTGTCTTCATTCAGAATCCGGATGATCGGCACTTTCTTTTGCCGCCTTTAATGAAACCGCAAAGGCGGCACCATAGCGATCCCCCAGAATCGATTGGCGCTCTTCGTCGCTGAGCAAACGAATGCTGCCTTGATAGAGCCTGAGGATATCGTTGCAGATGGAGAGGCCCAGGCCGGTCCCCTTAGCCTCATCCTTGGTGGTGAAGAAAGGCTCGAAAAGTTTTTCTTTCAGATCCGCCGGTACGCCCGGACCCGTGTCGGCCATTATCAAAAGAACGCCGCCCGCTTCGGCCTTCAAGCGAATCAGCACCTGACCGCCTCCCTGACTCTCCAACTCATCCAGCGAGTTGCCGAGCAAGTTGGTCACCACCTGCTGCAGATGACCCAGATTTCCCTGGACCAGGCCAAGCTCACCGGGGTCTTCGTATTCAATACGAATTTTGAGTTTGCGAGCCCGATCATGAAACAAGGCCAACGCGGCCTTCACGGGCTCTCGCGGGTCCACCCCTCGTCCGCCCATCTCTGGCCTGCGGGCATACTGGCGCAAGCCATCCAGGATGCCTTCCATCACCTTGGCCTGCTGCACGATCAAGCGAACCTTGGGTGCGATGAAGGAATCCTCGTCGTAACGTCTGAGTAGAATCTGAGCGAACGCCTTGATGCCCAAAAGAGGCTGGCTTAACTCATGAGCCACCACGGCCACCAACTTGCCCATCTCGGCCAACTTAGCTGCCTGAAACATGAACTCGCGAGCTTGCTCGAGCTCTGCTTCCAGTTCGGCAATGCGCTCGGGCCCGTCGCTCATTTCCACAACCCCTTGGCGTCAACCTTCACTTCCGGTGGGCGGGTGTCCACCTGAATGGTAGGAGAAACGCGGCGACTGGATTTGCCTGAGACGTCCGTGGAGGTCACCACCAACTGATTGGACCCCTCTCGCAGCGGCACATTCAAGATGAATTCTCCCAGCCCATCCGCGCGAACCAGGATACCGTTAACCAAGACCACCGCTCCAGCGTTGGTCTTCCCTTTGATCTGGGTGGTTGTGGCGTCGAGCTTGCCGGGCGGCCAGCGCACTTGCAAGGCCACCGAGGAGGGAATGGCCAGAACCTTGGAGGGTGCCTTGTCAGGCAAAACCACCGAGCGCCTGCCTTTGCGTACCTTGACTTCCGCTCCCTTGGCCTTGAGCATGACTTCGCCCTGAGTCGTATCCACCAGCACCGTGCCCTTGCCGTCCGTGGCCAGGGAGAACTCACCTCGACGCACAGCGGCCACGGCATCGCTACCCTTCGAGCGGAACTGCACCTCTCGTTCGCCATCCTTGCGAATGGCGGCCTGAATTCGCCCCTCCCCGACCTCGAATGACAGGTTTTTCAGTTCTTCTCCCCCCACCACAAAACTCGTATTGGGGGTGACCAGCACACTGGACTCGCCGCGCAAATGAAGCTGCGCCTCTGAAAACAAACCACTACGCACTTCATCCCGCTCGACCAGGGATTCGCCCACTCGGGCTTGAACCCATCGCCCCTTTCCTTCGTGTCGCACCTCCACCTGCCCCACCACCGAGGCGATAACCGCCAGAGGAAAAGCCTTCACCTCGGGCGCAGGTACGGGCACAAGAAAATTGAAGCCGACCAGACCGACCATGGCAATCGACATGAAGCCGATGAGTATGAATCCAGTTTTTCGACGCATGCTTTATGGATCCTATGCCCCTTCACCCCTTCACGCAAGGGGCACGGAGGCCTTGGTGGCAGATTCGCCCGATTTTTCATGCCAGACAGGAAGACGCAAAGTCACGGTCGTACCCTTGTCCACTTCGCTTTCTACGCCCACCACGCCGCCATGATCCTCAACAATCTGGAAAACCACCCACAACCCCAAGCCGGCGCCCTTCCAGTTATCCTTGGTGGTAAAGAAAGGCTCGAAGACTTTGCCCAGGTTTTCTTTGGGAATGCCTCGTCCCGTGTCGCTGATGGCAAGCTCAGCCCAATCGCCATCCCGCTTGATGCTGAAGCGCAAGGTGCCCTCATCGCCCATGGCGGTCTCGGCGTTCTGTACCAAATTGATCACAGCCCGCTGGAGTTGCCCCTGGCTGGCGTTAACCCGCGCTGTTTCGTCTTGATAATCGGTCTCGATCTTGATCCGCTCACTATCGAGTTTGCTCCGCATCAAGTCCAGGGCCATGTCCGCCACCCGGCTCAAACGGATGGGCTCCCGGTGTTCCGCCCCTTGTTGCTCGGAGAAGCGCAACAGATTGCCCGTAATTTCCTTGCAGCGCTTGGCTTCGGCCTCGATGCGCAACAGAAAACGCCGGTCCGGATCTTCCTCGCCCTTTTTGCGCAACAACAACTGAGTCAAGCCCAAAATGCCCCCCAGGGGATTGTTGAACTCGTGGGCCACGCCGGCACCCAGATCTCCGATGGCATTGAGCTTTCGAGTTTCCAACAAGGAGGCCTGCACCCGCTGCAACTCCTGCTGTCGCTTCTCGTATCCAGCTTTTAATTTCTCGGCTTCCAGCTGAAGGCCAGCCACCTTGCGCGCAAGCAACCAGGCCAGCATGGCCAGCACCATGGCCATACCCCCCCAAGCCAACCAGACCCAGGCAGGCAAGCCTGTCCGGAATTCAGGAACCGGACGCTGCACCACCACGGCCCAGTCCATCTGGTCCAGACCCGTCCATGCCCCCTGGAACCAATTTCCCGAGGCATCCTGCCAGCGCAGACGTCGCTTTTTCTTCTCCTGCAAAAACAGCTGCACCAAAGGATTGTCCGCCACGATTTCTCGATTTAAAAAACGCTGCCCGTCGGGATGCACCACCAATCGCCCACCATGGTCAACCACGAATATCTGGGCCAGGGGTTCATCCACAGCAGCCCCGACGATTTGATGTACTCGCCGCAAAGAGCGTTCATAACCCAGAACCCAGGGTTTCCCGCCGTCTCCAGAGGGGACCAGGGTGGCTCCTGCAAAAAATATCGCGTTGCGCCGGCGGTCGACGTAGACGCCGCTGACCGCCCGCCCGCCCTCCCGGGCAGCGGCGACGGGAAGATGTTTGAGAAATCTAGCCAAATCACCTTCATCCACCGGCAAACGACTGTCGGTCCCGTGCTTTTCGATCTGCTCAGCCCGCAGAAAAACCGGCTGAACCGCCGCTTCGTCCTGCCCGTTGAGCAGAACCACCACGCTTAGGTCCTCGTCTTGCTTATAAAGCATGCGCAGCACACCCGTCAGTTCTTCCGCGGGCAGGCGGCTCAGGTCAAACAATTCGCGGCTGATCTCGAAGATACGATTGCTGCTCTGCAGGTCTCGGCTGACGAGGCGCCCGGTCATGCGGGCCAGCACCACGTCGCGTTCATCCACCGGTGCCTCGCCATCATCCATCAAGGTCCACAGACCCAGACCGAATGGCAAGAGCAAGGCGGCGGAAAGCAGCAAACCAATGTGCAGGCTTAAGCGCACTGACTAGTGTCCATTGTAAAACCCTGAGATTAAAGACAAGTCAGACACGATCCCCCCTGGATGGGAACGCTTGCACCTCACTCCTTCGTCCGCCAGGACGGGGTGAGGATTTCGGAGGAATCTCAGACCTACAGACGCTTAAGGCTCAAGGAGCCTTTTCGTTCATGCGCGCCTTAAGGACCGGGCTGGCCTTAAAGGTCACCACCCGGCGGGCCGAAATCTCGATGGCTTCCCCCGTCTTCGGGTTCCGACCGATACGGGTCTTCTTGTCCCGGGGGGTGAAATTGCCGAAACCAGAGATCTTCAACTTCTCACCGCGTTCGAGGGTTTCTTTCATGGTCTCGAACACGCTTTCAACAATCTCGGCAGCCTGACTCTTCGAGAAGCCGACCTTCTTGTAGACTTCCTCGACGATGTTGGCCTTGGTCATCGCCATGTTGGGCTCTCCTTGTTCAAGGAAATCAAATCGTTAGGGTCCGGTTAATAAGACAGAACCCAGACACTTGCAAGTTTTTTTTACTGTAATTTTTTACTGGGCCGTCGACCCCTTGTCCACACGCTGTCTAAGCTCCGCGCCAGGCTTGAATACCACCCGTCTTTTGGGGGCTACGGAAATACGCTCACCCGTCTTGGGATTGCGTCCATCATAGCCCCTGTAGTCCTTAACTCGAAAGGAAGCGAAGCCTCGTATTTCCACTCCATCTCCTTCGGCCAAGGCCTCGCTCATGGCCTGGAACACGGCGTCCACGGCCCGCTTGGCGTCGCTCAACTTCAGCTGCTGCCGCTCAGCCACCGATGTAATTAAATCGGCTTTCAACATGGCATACTCCCCTCCTCGCTGTAGCGCGATTTGGCCGAGGGGACTTCAACCGCAAGCCCACTCGGGGTCAATTTCTCCATCACAGTCATTGTCTTTTCCGTCACATTTCTCGGGCGCCCCGGGAAAAATTGTCTCGTCTTCATCATCGCAATCGTCGTCGCAAGTTCGAAATCCATCTCCGTCCGAGTCGAAACCCTCGTCGGTGTCGCCATCACAGTCGTCGTCCACGCCGTTGCAAAGCTCGACGGCATCGGGATGAACCTGAGCGTCGGTATCGTCGCAGTCGCCGCCACACACAGACCAACCATCCGAATCCCCGTCAAAATCCTCGTCGGTCAAACCATCGCAGTCATCATCCAGGCCGTTGCACTCCTCGCCTCCGGGAGCCGGCTGGCAGTCGATGAAACTACGATAAGAGGCCACCACATCCAGATCATCATGGGTGGGACGAAAAGAGCCGTAGAACAAAATCGAATTGGAAACACCATCGTAATCAAAACCGTCGCTGCGGCTCCTGGGCACTTCCACCGGCTGCTGACCCACCTGCTTCAACTGGGCCACTTTGATGGTGGCCGAGATGGGTGATTCGGCCAGTCGATATGGGCTGGATACGCCAAAAGCAGCCCGAACAATGTTCTGCATGTTGGCGCTCTGGTCGTGGTCGCAAATGGAACCCACCGAACCACCACCCACCTGGTTGACCACCGCATTGATGCCCTTGGAGGAATTCAAAGCCGTGGGGCATTTGGGTTCTCCGCCCACGATGGCAAAAAGAGTGACGTCTCTTTGCCGATAGCCATCCACAAACTCGGCCACCTTGGCGGCATCAGGTGCTCCAGTGTAGTCGTCACCACCCGACTCGATTTCGATGTTCTCGTCGTCTTCATCACTCAGGATGATGACGATGCGGATGGCTTCACAACGCAGCTTCCAGCGACTGGGGGCCTGACCGACAGGGGTGCAGGGTAAAGACGCATCGATGGCATTCAAACCCGCTTGCAGGGATTGCTCCAAGGGCGAGCCGCTGACTCCTTGCCGCACGTCATCTTTAAATGTGTCGATGTCGGGGACGAAACCACTCCAAAGGCTGCCCCCCCAATCGGCCAAATCGGTGATGGTGACGCCAATACGCCAATCCAGGGTGGTGGTGCCCAAAAACGCGGCCATGGAATCGGCGGCCGCAGCCACGGCGGCCTGCTCTTCCCCCATGGACTCGGAATTGTCCACCACCCAAATGATGTCCACCGGGTTGACCCCCACCGAAGCGAAGCTCTCGCATTGCACATCGAGTTGGTCCGTATAACCGGCAAGCGCCGTGGCGTTGGTCACATCCGCAAGGCGAATGGTTTGCTCCTCGTCCAACAAGGCGATGGAAGACAAGGCCCCCACCACCAATGCCCGCGTGCCCGAGCGATAGACGGTTTCGGTCGTCAGACGATAGGCGCTTTGTTGCGAACCCGCCGGGGCCAAATGCCCGTCAAGGGCGGCGCCGTTCATGCGGTTGAGCAACTCAGCCGCCAAAGCCGTGGGCGACAAGGGAACCGCCAGGCTTAGATCGTATTCAGCCACGACCGCTTCGTGGCCATCGAAGGTGTGCAGGGCCCGGGAGTTGGCTGCGGTCAAAGTAGCAAAAACACTGAATGCAGCCCGGTCGGCCGCCTCTTGCTGGACCGCGGTCCCTGCGTCGCCCGATCGACTCAGCAAGAAACCCGCCATCTGCGATTGTTCGTCGAAAAAACTGACCCCGACCTCAATGGCACCCGAACTCAGCCGTGATTGCTGGTCAAAGAAAACCTCCAGGGCCAAACGAGAGTCGGCCTGCTCAGAGGCCAGCAACTCGATGGGCTTGAGCCGATCCGCGGCGCAGACCAAGGTGCTGGCCTCCTGGCCATCCCCTACGCCGTCCCGATCCGTGTCCACATCATAAGGATCGGTTTCGCCTTTGGAACAATCCGGCGAGTAGCACACACCCAAATTGGGCGCACAAACTTCATCCGAGGCGCAGTTTTGATCATTTGAGCAAGGCTGATCGCAATCGCCGAGACGGCCATCTCCATCCCGGTCTTCATCGCCGTCCACAACCCCGTCGCCGTCCATGTCCGGATTGGCCGGATCGGTTTCACCCACATCCACAACGCCGTTGGCATTGCGATCTTCGATGCCGTCGGACAGACCATCCCCGTCCGTATCCGCCAAGGCCGGATCGGTTTCACCGGGGTCGACGATGCCATTGGCGTTTTCGTCTTCTAAGCCATCCGGCAAGCCATCGTGGTCCGAGTCCACCTTTAATGGATCGCTCTCGCCCTCGTCGAGCAGGCCGTTGCGATTAAAATCCTCAACGCCGTCGGACAAACCATCGCCATCCGTGTCCGCCGAGCGGGGATCGGTCTCGCCCCAGTCCACCTGCCCATTAAGGTTTCCGTCTTCGATGCCATCGTGCAAACAGTCATCGTCGCTGTCCGGATCGTCGGGATCGCTCTCCCCGGGATCCACCACGCCGTTGTCGTTGCGATCTTCCTTCTCATCGGGCACGCCGTCCCCGTCCCTGTCTTCTTCCGTGGGCGTCAACACAGGCAAGCAAGAACCCGAATCAGCACCCAGGTCTCCGCCACCGTCTTCTTCTTCTGCATCCAGGCCGGCATCCACATGGCCCGCGCCAGAGCCGGAACAGGCCGTAAGCTCCATACATAAGAGCATTACAGCCCATGCCAGCAACGTCCCCTGCGCGATGCAGCGCTTCATGATCCAACTCCATAGATGCAAAATTACGTCGAGATTATCATCAGTTGTAGGATTTCGTCAAGAGCCTCGCACGCTTCGCCGCGACGGGGTGAAGCCAAAGAAGCCTCTTCTGATTTGACAAATTGAAAGCACTCCAACTACAAAGATTCATGGCAATTGACTCCATGCTTCGCATCCTGGTGGTGGTTGGCGCTTCGTGGCTTGTGGCTTGCTGCTCGGGACAGGTCGCCAATACCGACGGTGGCGACGCCGCAACGCAGTTGGATGCAGATGCAGACGCAGACGGCGGGAGCGGCGATCAACAAGGAGACTCGGAACTGGATCCGCTGACTTATTGCCAGGCCGAGGATTGCGCCGAGCACGGCGTTTGTGTAGAGGTCGCGGGTCAACCTGCAAGCTGTGTATGCGATGAGGGCTACCATCCAAATTGGATGCAATGTGAAGCGGATGCGCCGGCACCTCAGCCTTGTGATGGCATGACCTGCTCGGGTCATGGTCAGTGTACGGTCAATCAGGATATCCTGAGTTGTGAGTGTGACGACGGTTATGTTGCTGATGGTTTGCGCTGCAAAAATCAACTCCCGCCCGCAACGTATCAAATCTCCCCAATGCCGGCTGAATTCCTGTCTTTTGAAGACATCATCCTCTTGCTGAAAACCTGGGAAAGCGAAGCGCCAGACATTGCCCAGTATGGAGAGTATGGCAGGGTCACCGATGGACTGAACTATTTTGCCGCCCCCGGATCGCCATACGCTTATTTGCGCATGGGTACACCAGGTCAACCCAAAATCCTGCTCTATGCCGGCATTCACGCCAACGAAAAACGGGGCGTGGCGGGCACCTTGTGGATGATTGGTCACATGCTGGTGGAATATGGACGAGACGCGCAGGTGACTGAACTTTTCGAAACACGCGATGTTTGGTGGATACCGGTGCTGATTCCCGAGATGCATAATCGGCGACGTGATTTTGATGGAATCAGCACCATGGGCAACTTCCCCGATCCGGAAGAACCCGATCTGGTGTCGATCCCGCCCATTGCCGCGTTTCGTCGCTTGTATGAACAAGAGCGGTTTTTGGGATCGATCTCGGCGCACGACACCTCGCTAAGTGGTGGCTACTATTGGCCAAACTCAGTCATTCTGGATGCCGACGAAGACATGGCGGTGATCGTCTCCATGGTTCAGGAGATGCGTGAACTGTCCTTTCCTGACAGCGTGCCCGACACCTACAAGGCGCTTTCGGATACGGGAGGAAACGATGCGCATTGGGCCTATTGGCATGGTGCCCTCGCCTTTCTTGTGGAGTTTGGCAACGGAACGCTGGAAGACCCGCGTACCAACCCGGAGGACATTGAAGGTCACGGCCTCCAGCATTTTTCGTCCTACATGCAATTTGTTCGCCGAGCACCTGAGCTTCAGCCGGAGCTGTTCACAGCTCAACACGAAACCAGCATCCCCTGGTAAACGATTTCTCACAATCGCGATGAGTCAATCGACTTCGCGCCTGCCCGACATCCCCACACAGGCCCGGCAGTCATCGCAGACTTCGACGCCGCAGGCCTCGGTGAGCTGCCCTCGTTCCATGCGGGCTCGCTCCTCGATCAAGAATTTCTGATCGATGCCCAGATGGACGCGAGACCATGGAGGCGAATCCGAACCGGGCCAATCGGGGCTGAGCGTCGCCGCCGCATCCGGCCACATTTTCTTAAACAGGGGCATGGGCGGAGGCCAGCGGCCCTCCGCGGCCTCCAGCAAATCCGCCGCTTCCTCGCCGGCCCGGTCCAGCATGGCTTGCAATCGGGCCTGGCGTGGAGAGAAGCCGCCTACCCACACACCGCCCAATCGTCGCATGCCGCTCATGAGCATCTTGCTTCGACGCTTCAGCTCGGCGAGTTCCGGCATGGGCGCAAGCGCCAGAGGGGTGTGGGGTTTGGGGACGAAGGGATTTAAGGAAATGCTCAAGCGCCCCGTGCCGCCCCGGCCTCGATGAACCGCCAGGAGCGCCTCTCGACAAGCAGCCACTTGTTTTACTGTCGCCTCTAAATCTTCATCGGTCTCCGTGGGCAAACCGAACATGAGATAAAGCTTCAGGTGGATGCAGCCCGCTTCCGCCAATCGTCGGACGGCTTCGATCAACTCCTCATCAAGGCAGGGCTTGTTGATGGCCTGCCGAAGGCGCTCGGAACCCGCTTCGGGGGCCAAGGTGATCGTCCGCTGTTTGGCGCGCTGCATTTGGTCCAACAAAGCCTGGCCCGCGTCGCCGCACAAAACCGTCGGGTGCAGGGAGGCGGGGGAAAGGTCCGCCCCGACTTCTTTTAGGCCCTGCACGATCTCGAGCAAGTCCGGATGCCGACCCAAGCTCGCCCCCACCAGGCCGATTCGCTTGCCTGCCGCAATCCCTGGCCCCGCCGCTTCGATGATCTGAGCCGGGCTGAAAAAAATCGGCGGTCGCCGGGAAAAACTCAAGGCGCAAAAACGACAACCCACCGGGCATCCTCTTCCGGTCTCCACCAGATGCATGTCGGCGAAGGAAGCACCGGTCAGCCCGGCCATTTGGCTGACCGGCTGTTCGGGCACCCTGAATCGGGCCCGAAGAGAACCAGCGAAAGGCCGCAGGCCCACACCAGGCACGGCGCCCATCTCATCCAGTACCTCTCGACGTGGAGCGCCGTAGGTTTTGCTCAGGGCATCGATGACGGCGTCGAGGGTTTGTTCCGCATCACCACAAACCACGGCATCCAAGAAAGGCAAGACCGGGCTGGGATTCAAACGCATGGCCACGCCGCCGGCCAAAACCAGCGGGTGTCGATCTCCCCGCGCCCGCCAGCGCGTCGGGATGCCGGCCTGTTTGAGCGACCAGGGGAGAAGGGGAAACTGCTCTTCAAAGGACAGGCTGAAGGCCAAGAGATCAAATTGACCGAGGCCCAGGCCGCTGCGCATGCCTCTCGGTGCCCCCGCCTTGGGGTGAGCAAAAACCAAATCCCAGGAAACATCCGGATGAGCATCCAAGAGCTGAGCCAACCCATGTACGGCCAGACTGGACAGGCCTTCATCGAGCGGCCCGGGATACACAATCGCCGTGCGTATGCCCAACATCTCCGTTTTTCTCTGCCTCACGGAACGAGCCACAATGGCCTCCTGCCAAATGACACTAATAATACCCTGCCAAGAGTGACATTAACATTAACCCAAACATTAACCCATACAAGCATTGCAACTTGGCGGAACCCCTGAACGTGCTTGCTGTCCAAGCCATCCCTAAGCCATGGAGAGGGCAAATGTCATACATTCCCCCACCCATTCAACTTGTTCTGCACCTTTTGACCGTTTTTTCCTTGACTTCATCCAAAGGGCTGAGGGATGGTATGCCCTACTTTGAGCATAGGT
>JAUVAM010000198.1 GCA_030591745.1 Deltaproteobacteria bacterium | reverse complement strand
GGGGCAACACATCAAAGGGCCCCCTCCAGTCGCAGGTAGAGGCCTTGATTGCCTGCGTTTAGATCCTGCAACAAGGGGTCAGGCACGTCTGAAAAGCTGTAACCCAAGGCCAAGCGCGTTACGCTGGGACCCGCTTTGAGCTGGTAGAAGATTTCGCAGGCCAGGCCCATCCGCAGACTTTCAGCGTCGCTCTCGGGTAACAGTCCTTCGTCCTGCCAGAGGCCCTGCAGGCGGCCTTCGACGGCCAAGCCCAAACCTGCCCATAGCTCCGATCCGATGCGCAGCATGGTCAGCAAGCCTGTCTGTTGTTGGGCCTTGCGCCCATCGGTGTAACGGAATTCCCGCAGAAAGGGTGCCGCCACCAGGGTGGGTTGCAACCAGGGGGCAGGCTCAAAAAGAAGCGCCAGGCTGGTCATAAACCAGTCTTGGCTTCCCGGATAGGCATTTTCGGGGCCCAAAGGCCAGGGACGTTGCTCTCGTCCCCCCGCCGCCCGCAACATCATGCGAAACCAGCGAAGGGAAGAGGGCCTGTAGGCCAGCCCCAAAGAGGCTTCCAAGAATCCGCCTTCCGGCAAACCAGGTCCGTCTTGGCCTGTCCAGGAGCCAAAACTCTCAGCCCAGGCCACCCTGCCCCCCATGCTCCATGAGGGGCTCGGTTGCCAAGCCATGGCCATTCGAAGGACGGTCTGACGATGCTGGTCAGGCCCGCTGAGATCCCAAAGGTCCTCACGGACCAGAGGCAGATGCTCATCCACTCGATATTCGCCAGCGATTTCGGCTTGGAAGGCTTCGTCCAGATAGCCTACGGCACCAAAAACCGAGTTGCGCCTGCCGGGGGCGGCCAAGGCAGCCAGGTCCAAAGCCCGGTCCCAAAAGCCCGCCGAGAATTGGTCAAGCCTAAGGACTTGATCGCCTGCCGCTTGCAGCTCACTTCGCTCGTAGGCCAGTCTGAGCCGCCAGTGCTGGGCGATGGGACCTGCCAGACTCAAGGTCTGGCCTTTGAGCTGGGCCCCCGGTTCTTGACCGACATGTTGGGCTGTGCCCAATCGCCATCCCGTCTCGCCCACACTTGCGCTCTGGCCGCTTGAGAGCCCCCCATAGCGAATGCCATGGCTGTCCGGTGCGATGGTGGTGGCGGCAAAAATTCGCGATCCATCCGGCCTATCCTCACCCAGGTTCAGCCTGATCAAATTGCCAAGCTTGGGACCCCAGCCCCCTTCCACGCCCACCTGTATTTTTTCAGGGAAGGCAAGCTGAAACCCGAGGGTGCTGAGGCTCAAATTGCGCCCCATGGCACCTTGGCCCTCATGCAACAATGATTGTTGGTGGCTTGCCAACAAGCTCAACCAATCCAGCACGCGGTATTGCGCATGCAAGCCCAGAAGCGCGCGTTGACCGTCTCCAAAGCCGCGCCGGAAGCCTTGACCCAGATCGTCCGCCGGCTTGGCCGCATCCATGATGCCAGCCAGCTTGAAGGAAAGATCCTCCAGCGGAGCATAGGCCAGCTGGGCTTTCCCTTCCCACAGAGTCCCTTGCTCCCAGAAGGATGACGCAAATCTCCCGCTTACATTCCACGATGAGCCCAGTTGAATTTGACTGCTGGCGAGAAACTGGGTCAGGTCGTCGGCCACCAGCCTTGAGCTGTCCGCGAAGCCGGCGAGCTGGCGCCTGAATCGCAGGGCGGTTTGGGATGGTCCAAAGAACAAGTCAGCCCCAGCCTCGTAGGCCTCGCCCAGGGCGTCCGGCGCTGTCGGTGCCTGCGCCATGCTCAAACCGCCATCCACCGAATAGGCAGGCATCAGCAACTGACCTCGACTATCGGCCCAAGTCGCCCAAATCCGGCCAAACTCTTCCCAGCTCACTTCCAGCTTGCTCCTGAGCAATCGATATTCAGCTGCCTGTGATCCACTGGCCGCCATGGCTCCGGCCTGAGCACTGAGATGCAAGCCATCGACGGGTCGCCCGTCCAGGCGAAATCCCCCTCCGTAGGCTTGATCCCGGCCAGGCACGCCAGAAGGGTCCAAAAACACATAGTCCACCACCAGCACTTGGCTCTCGTTGCCCCCGGCCATCAGACGAATGGGGCTGCCTGACAGAGGCCCCGCATCCAGGGGCTCCGTTAACAAAATACGTCCACCCAGGTGATCCAGCTGGTAGTCCACACCCCGTTTCAGTCTCCGGACGGAAAGCTGCATGCCCGTTCTTCGGTCCCTTTGGTGCAGGACCAGCCGTTCGCTGCCCTCCACCACCCAGGCATGCCCTAGAAAATAGAGTGTGCCGCCGGTGGCCAAGAATTCTTCATGGGCAGGTTTGGCGAGAAGCCCTTCGGTGGAGCTTGGCCCGTAACTGGCCATGGTCGAATGGGTCCAGGGATCCGATCTGGCGTAGAAAGCTTCCACGCGCAGGTCCACCCCGGCAAGTTCCTCCGGGAACCACGGTTCCAAGAGGCGCAGGCGGGTGTAGGCCCCATGCAGAACTTGGCGGAACTGTCCGATCTCGTCGCTACTTTTGGCGTCGTCTGTGAGGATTTGGCCCCAGGCCAAACTCGAATCGCCTCGCTTCAAGCTCAAGCTGTAGCGGCCCAGACTGTGGTTGCTGTGCTGAGTGATGCTCTGATCGCCGGTCAACCAATAAGCGCCTTCCGGATCCGCCGCCCGTTGAAAAGTCCATGGGTCCCAGCTTGGGGACAAGCCCTGCTCAAGCAGCTCTCCGGCAGAATAACCCGCGGTCTCGTAGGAATCAGCGCGACCCTGTAAGATCAGTTTCAAATCCCACGGCAACTCCGCCGCCAGCTTGCCTCGAAGGCTTCCGCCCCAGACCAGGCCCCTGTCGCCGTCACCGAGTCCCAAGCGCAAGCCAAGGGTTCCACTCAATGCGCCTTTCAAAAAATCGCGCTCCACTTGCCAATCTGTCTGCCCACGAAAAACGCGATGCGGGGTTTTGATGCGAAGCGGGAAGGTATTAATGCCGGGTTTCAATATCAGGACGGGTCGCCAGGTCGGCCGGCCGTCGTTTCGTTGGTCGCCCAACTCGACTTCAAGCTCCGTCTGGACCTTACAACGCAGACGCAGGCTGCTGGCCGGCGGAACCGCCATCGGGTTGGGTCCCTGGCAACTGAGCAGATTGCGATTGGGTCCCGGCAGGATCAAATCCCCCTGCTGACGCCTGCGCCAGAAGGTCAGCGCTTCATGGGCACTCAGACGCCCGTTCGGGCATTGCATGATCACAAGGCTTCGGGTCAGGCCCGGTCGGATACGGATGCGCGCCCTGAATCCGTCGTCTGCTATCGTTGCGGCCTGGCCGTCGACCGTGACCAGGCAGTCTTTGCCAGAGGCTCCTTGCAGCCAGGTCTCTATCTCGTCCGAAGCCCTGGGCGTGGCCAAGCCATCTTCGGGATTCGGCGCCTGCTCAATGGCCCGGGTCGTGGGTTCTGACCAAGAAGCCTTGCCCAGAGGAAAGTCCACCCGGACGACGGCCATGGGGGCTAACTGCACAAGCCTGCGGCCCCCGTCCGGCATGCTCGTGCCCGCGGGCAGGCTGGATGAGTCCAGTTTCAGCCAGACTTGTCCGCCAAGCTCGTGGCCGGTTTCCAAGCGGCCCATGTGATAGCGACCTTCGTTGTCGGTGAGGACTTCCGTGCCTTCGCTGGTCCAGAGTCGAACCTTGGGCAAGCCCAGGTCTCCTGATGACCAGTGCCCATCCTCGTTCAAGTCGAGAAAGACGCGGCCGATGACCAGGCCTTCGGTCGTCCGGAAATTCGCCGGGCTTGGTTCAGCGGCAGCATAGGCCGTAAGCAAAAGACAAAGACCGAGCAGGGTTGAGGAGGAGGCGCGCCTCATGGCTTTTGCGCCTCTTTCGTCAGATCGATGCGAATGGCTGAAGCCACATGGTGATTCTGCTCTACCACCGTCACCAGGGCCTTCTTGCATTGGGCATCGTGAGAGCTGTAGTGCAGCTCATATTGGCCGGACGACAATCGCTTCAGCGGACCCAATCGGCCACATGAGGCCGAGGCCTTGAGTTTTGGATCCGTACCTGTGACTTTGATTCTGATTCTATGAACTCCAGGTTTTGGTCCTGCCTCCAAGTGTAAGCTTAGTTTGACAGGGGCCGCGGGGTGCAAGGGCACTTCCGCCTGAGCCAACAAGGTTCGGCCAGGCGGCAAGGCCTCGTCGAGGTCCAAAGGCAACAAAACGGGGCGGTTCTCTCGCCAGATCCATGCCAGGGTTTTTTCCAAAGAACCTTCGACTTGGCGAAGGAAGCAGATTGAAGGCACCGAGCCGGGCAAAGTGAGCAAAGGGATGCGGGTTCGGCCGAAAGCGTCCGTCGGCTTCGAATGCTTCATCTGCTCACCGCAGTGTAGCGATAACTCAATTCCGGAGACCGGCAGGCCGCTCTCGTCCACCACCACCCCTTCGAGGACCCAGTCTCGCGTATTCACCTGCTGCAGGGCCTGGGGGCCAATCAAGATTCTGGCGGGTACGCTCCCCGGGCGGTCGCGAACCTCGGCCCGGACTTCGGCTGTCCATGCCTTCGGGTTTTGTTCTACTTTGAGCGTACTCTTGTGCCAGCCCTGATCGTCCTGGGAGCCCTCGGTGACGTTCCCAACGCTGCTTTGCCAGCGAACCAAGTGGCCTCTAATGACTTGTCCTGAATCATCCAGCACACGCAAGCGAAGCTGTGCTTGGCTACGTCCGTCGGCTGCCAAAACCTCGGGGACTTGCAATTCGAGGCCTTGGGCTGGGCCCTCTAGCAGGCATAGTTCCAAGCTGGCCAGACTCTTGTCTTTTTTCCCCGAGAGGAACAAGTCGATCAGATCCTTACCGTCACCCAAGCTCGCGGGCGCTTGGTAATAGGCTTCGAACAAACCTCTGTCCAGTCGGCGCAGCTTGCCAATCGTTCCGCGCCGGGCCTTGGCGCGCAGGTGGGTTCTGTCCTTGAGCATACCGAATCGGTCGATGGTGGTGATGAGGATTCGCGATCGAGCACGACCATCGGCTTGCAGGCTGGATGGCCATGCCCAAAGACCGAGCTGATTGGTCTCCGGTAAAAACAAGTCCACGGATCGTGTTTTCTTGTTGCCTGCCCTGTCCACGCTGGTCGCCTTGGCTCGGCCGTAACCTGGAGGCACGAGGATCGGAAGCGTGAATTTTCCCAGATTGTCGGCACGTACGGGGCCGTATCGTTTGCCCGCAATCAACATGCTCATGCGAGTTCCGGGTTCGGTTCGACCTGGTAATTCGATGCGGGCTGTGATGGGGATGACCGCGCGCGCTACCGCAATTCTGTCCATTCGCGATAGCTTGGGGCTTGAGACCAGGATGATGGCCACCTGGGGAAATGGGTCACCTGGTGGATGATAGCGAATCTGATAGCGTCCTTGACCCATTTCCTGCAAGGGATCCAGACGACCCACGTTGCAACTAACTTGCAGGGGAAGTCCAGACACGGGCTTATCTGCATGATCGAAAACCATGAGATCGAGGAGACTGCTTTGGCCCAATCCCGCGCTCAGCTGAGCAGGACGTACCTTCAGGGCGATGCGTCCGGCTGGATGTCTGCACAGGGGGAAGGATTCGCTCGGCAAGTAGGCCTGGTCACCCTCCAATTTGGCTTTGAGCTTGATTTGACCTGACTTGGAATCAGAGGGAGGCCAGAAACGCATGCGGTAGAGCCCCTGCCCCAACGCCTTTACCTCATCGATTCGCCCGAAGTTGCTTTCAAAGTGGACGCTTTTGTTGGGAACTTCTCTGCCCCAGAATATCGCGTGAAGGTCCACCGGCGGTCCACCGTCCGAAGGCAGGCAGTCGCCAGGAGGTAAGAATCGCAAACTCGTGCTGTCATTAGCCAGGCCTGTTGCGGGGAGGCAAACAAGAAAGAACAACGCCAACAGACGTCGGCGAATCTGGGGGCTCAGCCTTTGCCCACGAACAGGCCGCATTCTGAACATTCCTCAGCGTCAGCCGGCATCGGAGTGCCACAGGCAGGGCAGTTTTCCGTGCTCATGTCCTGCTGTCCTTCCAAGCCCTCCTGGTCGACCATGTTCTGGAAGTTTTTTCCAAGCAATTCCGCTGAGGCCTCTACCTCTTCCTGGCTGACCACCAAGAGCATCATTTTGGGCGCACCCGGGATCGCTTGCGCATTGTCATCGGGGACGATGACAGAGGCCACTCGACCTTGAGCGAGCAGGGCCTTGTTTTCGCGCAAAGCATCCAGGGGGCCACGGGCGATGGGAATGAGGTCCTTGCCTTCGATGGCTTTGGCGATGGCCTCTTCGTTCAGATTCATGGTCTCGGGCAATTGCTCAACCAGGTGCACGTCGCAGGCTGCGCAGCGGGTAAATCCATCGCGATATTCGTCATGGCAATTGGGACAGAATGGCATGTCGGAAGCTCCAAGAATCGATGGTCACAAGCCATCGGGGGGGTCAGTATCCAAACTAACCTGCAGTTCGCCAAGTGCCGCCTCATATTTCAGACGCCAATGCCGACCGTCTGAGCCTTTGAAGCTTGCGCTTCGCGAGAAGCTGGTCTTGGCCTCGGTAATCAAGAAGCGCAAGAAATCCTTGCGTTCCTCTTTGATCTTTTTGAGCTCTTGCAGCCCGGTTGGATCCCCAACTAAATTCATGGGTGCTCCTTAGAATCGAACTTGGAGAGATGGTATCGGTTTCATCCTGTGGGGTCAAGCCGGCCTTCTGGCTCATCAAAAGTTGAATATTTCCACCTTCACGCCGCTTGGCAACTCGGGTATAAATTGACGGACACGATCAGCCAGCAAGACCGCGGCTCTGCGGTTGGTGGCAAAAAAAGAGATGTCGTCAAATGCGCAACTCTCGTTGTTCTGGATGGTCCAGCGGCTCACTCGGAACCAACTTTCAGGCAGTCCTCCAATGGACGGCTTGGAGAACCATTTTTCATACAGGATGGCGATTTCCACATGGGCTTGTTTTGTGATGCGATCGATTGCCCGCCGGTTGTATTGACCGCTGTTTTTCAGGTCGAGCACCTCGACATCAGCCAAACCG
>JAUVAM010000617.1 GCA_030591745.1 Deltaproteobacteria bacterium | reverse complement strand
TCCATTCCAGGTGATTTGCAAAGGCACGGTGCGCTTTTTCATCAGCTCCTCGACAAACTCGACTACATCCTCCCGAATTAGCGCCCTGGTGTTCTCGTCGTACGCGGTAAGGGCCTCATAGGCCAAAGCATAGCCAAGCATGACCCCCTGGTACTGGTCGCGACTGATGTGCCCCAGCATGTCGTAGGAATTTCCTTCGTATTGAACACCGCAGTAGTGAAATTCTTCATTGCAGTCCAGCTCAGTGCCTAAGGCCTGGCCCGCGGGAGCGACCCAGCGTTGCAGTACGCCCGGGTCGCCGCTGACGTTGAAAAACAGGTGAAGGGTGTTGACCAGCTCGATCACGTTGGTCCTTGCGTCGGCCGAGCCGGTGGCCATCAAGCGCAGGGCCTCGGCAGCAAGGTAGGTGCCCGTCCAAATGGCCGAATCCCCCATGCCGCCGTGTCTTACGATGTCGGTGTAGTTGGGCGGATCCGAGTAAATGGCGTTGCCCACGCCACCGAAGTAAAGCGAATCGCGGCGGAGCCACATGTTGTAGGCGCGCGAGCGGTCGTGCATCGAACCCGCCGGATCAGGGCCAAGCCAGCTGCCGCTGTTGATGTCGAAAAGCTCGCAGGTCTGTCCTCCCGCCGCATCCCCAAGGTTACAAGCGTCCGAGCAGGAGCCCGCCACGCATTCGCCGCGCACGCAACCCGCACCCGCATCGCAGATCTCGTCAAGCCACCGGCGTCCCGAGGGGGTGTCCCCGCAATAGCGACGGGTGGCGTGATCGACACAGAGCATTTCACCCGCCGCACATTCGTGGGTGATCACGACATCACCCCCGGTGTCTCCACCGGTGTCTCCGCCGGTGTCGCCACCGGCATCCTCGCCAGCATCGACAGGATCCAAGTCTCCTTGGGCATCTCCACCACCCGCATCATGCGTATCCTCGTCCCCACCCGGATCTTCGTCAGGGACCTCGCCGCCGTCATCCGTCCCGTCGACAGCACCGTCTTCCGGAAGACCGCCGTCCAAAGTCCCGTCGCCGGAACAAGCAGCAGCCAGCAAGAAAAAGCATCCAAGGACCAACAACACCAACTTCGGTAGAACGTCACGATTCATTTCAAACTCCTTGAAATTCATAAAATCCATGCCGCAGAATATCGAGTACCCGAAGAAGGTGTCAAATGCCCCCCCGACGACTTGCTTGTTCAAAGAGCTTCGAGGTCTTATGCTTGGGCCCATGACCATCAAACCCTGGCGTGAAATCGACAGCAAAGAGCTCTTAAAGAGCAGGATTTTTACGGTAAATCAAAGCCTGTCCCGATCGGATCTTTCGGGCAAGGAAAGCAATTTCGTGCAGCTGGACTGCCCCGACTGGGTCAACATCGTGGTGTTGACCGGGGATGAGCAAGTGCTCATGATTCGGCAGTGGCGACATGGCACAAAGGAAATTTGTCTGGAGATCCCCGGGGGCATGGTGGATTCCGGGGAAAGCCCCCTGGAGGCCGCCAGACGTGAGTTGTTGGAGGAAACGGGTTACGAGGCCGAGTCCTGGCAACAAATCGGCATGGTGAAGCCCAATCCGGCTTTCCAGACCAATCGATGTTTTAGCTTCTTGGCCAAAGGCGCCAAAAAGGTCGCGGAACAAGACCCCGACGAAAATGAAGAAATCGAAGTGCTGAAGATGGACTTGGATTCCATTCCCGAGCGCATTGCCGCCGGTGAAATCCAGCACGCCCTTGTGATATGCGCTTTTTTCTTTGCCCAGATGAAGAACTAGTGTCCGCGGGAGACTCAGATGACGGAATTGGGATTTGAGGATATTGAGGGGCTCCGGATCAGCGATGTCCTCGCCCATGGATTGGCGGCCGACGGCATCAGCAAGCCCACCGAGGTACAGCGGACAGCCATACCGCTCATTTTGGCGGGTCAATCGGTGGTGGTTCAGTCCGCCACCGGCACGGGCAAAACCTTGGCCTATCTATTGCCCGTCTTGCAGAATTTGCTCGATCAGGCTCAGTCTCGCGCGGTCGTGTTCACGCCGGCCACCGAGTTGGCCATGCAGATCATGCGCAACGCCGAGAAATACAAGGATCCGGGGATAGCCACAGGGGCCCTGGTGGCCTCGGGTAGTCTTCGCTACCAGAAGTCCCGGGTCACCAAGAGCACCCGGTTGATGGTCGGCACCCCTGGCCGTATTTTGGAACAGTACGCGGCGCGAAAGATGAAGCGGGTCGTCACCGTCGTGCTCGACGAGCCGGAGTCCATTCTGGAGAGCAAGGATGGGGAGTATTTGTTGGAGGTTCTTTCCCGGCCCGATCCCAAGATCCAGTTGATTCTGGTGGGCGCTACTTTGGGCCCCCAGGCAGAGGAGCTGAGCCGGAAGTTCATGGGCGAGACGCTTGTGCGCACGGAAACCCAGGACGCACCCCTGATTACGCACATTGAGCATTCTTTAGAGATTGTCGGCTCGGCTGCCGCCGCCGACACTTTTTTGGCTCAGTATTTAAAAAAGCACAAATGTGGTCGTGCCCTGGTCTTTGTGAACCAAGCCAACCTGATTCGGCATCTCTACCGTTTTTTGCAAAAGTACGATCTGAATCCCGTGACCTTGAGTCCCGACCGCTCCAAGCAGCAGCGCCAACAGGCCATCGCCTCCTTTCGCAAGGAAAAGACCAGCGTGCTGATAGCCACCGACGCTTCCGCCATGGGGCTGGATTTGCCCGACCTGGAATGGGTGCTGCATTTTGAGCTGCCCCCCTCCGCCGAGGCTTACTTGCATCGGGCCGGGCGCACGGGCAGGGCGGGCAAGCGCGGTCACTCGGTGGTGTTTGTGTCCGCGGCGAAGCGATATCAGGCAGAGCGTCAC
>JAUVAM010000467.1 GCA_030591745.1 Deltaproteobacteria bacterium | reverse complement strand
CTTAGGGGGATTCAACTTTGCGAACAGTCTGGAACAGTTCTTGCTGCATGGTCTATTATCAATCCTAAGGAGCCTGACATGCGCGCCGGAACCATCCTGCTTTCATTTTTCCTGGGCTTTGTGCTCTTGCTTGGCATTGGCTGTATGCCTTCGACCTACCAAATTCAACGGGCGGCCCTGGTGAGCCCGCCGGCACCGCCCATGTGGTCCGGAAAAACTCGCCCTTCGGGCTTTGCCATGGGCAACTCCACCGTGGTTTGGAAAAACCCACCTGAAAAATCAGAACTATCCGATTCGGGACTCTACGTGGCCTCCACGCAATTCGACGGCACCATCCACATAGACTTGGGCCCCACGGGCACCATCTCCTTGTGGATACCCATGTCCTACGGATTCAAAGAAGCCTCCTTCGCCGCGGCCGACTGCCTGGTGTCGCGACCCGATCGAGGTGTCTTCTCCGGCGGCATCGGCGTGGGCGCAAGCTTCCCTCTTTCCTCCATGTGGTATCTGGGCACAAGCTTGGAGACTTCCCTGGCCTTCATCCCCACCCACATCGAGGCCCACTGCGTCGCCAACTGCGACATCAACGATACCGACGTCGACAAAATAGAAACGGACGCCATGCCCGTCATACGCTGGAGCCTAACCGGAGGCCTGGACCTGGGCTTCATGCGCATCTTCGCGGGCATCGGCCTGCGCAATCACCCCACCAACGCGCAGTTGGACTATGACTGGTCCTACGTAGAAGAAGACATCAACGCCGAAGTGGAATTCGGCCCCATCTACGGCACGGTGGGAGGCGGCGTGGAAATCGATCTCGGCGACGTGGTCAGCCTCCTCGCGCAAATATACCAACCCTTCCCCCTCTACCGAGACGATCTGATCTACGGCCCCATCGCCGGCATCACGCTGGACTTGCACATGGGGCGCTGACCAAGACCTACCCTCACCGCTTTGCCGCTTGCCCCAACGATCCAATCCCTTCGTTTTATGCTATACTCCGGAAGTCAGGGACTTCACTCACAGGGGTTTACTTAATCACAGGGGTTCATTCACACAGAGCACCCCGTCCCTTCGGGATGGGGCACAGTAGGGAGGATGTCATGGGGAACTGCGTCGCTCGTCTTTGTCGTCCGAAAACCAATTCGCGTAAAACCAAAAAATCTAGGGGGGGGCAAGGGCTTACAGTCCGAGTAGTTCTAATGATCTTGCCCCTGCTATCCGGCCAGTTTTTATTCGGTGCCCAAAATGCCTCGGCGCAGATGCCCTGCGATGGTGATCTGAAAGAAGTACGCTACGACGGCTGCCTCCTCCCCTATGATCCCAATCAAGAATTTCCCTGGACTGTGGAACCGGACTCAGGGGGCATCGCCTATGTCGAAGATTGCGAGCTGGTGCTCGAAGTCCCCACGGGCGAAAGCCTGATTTTCCAACGCTTCGAGCCTTCTTTAGCAACCGCCGAAAGCTACGCAATCGAAGCCAGTCTGCAATTCGACTCCTGCCAGGGTTCTATCCTGAACCCGACCAACGGTGGGATCGGCATCAGCGACGCCAGCCGACTTGCATTCATCGACTCGCGTTGCGAGGGCAACATTCTTGAGTTCATCGCCTGCGACATGACCGGTTGCCCCAGCGTCGAAGTCGATTTTGCTGTGCAACACGTGTTGCGCATCGAGATCGCAAAAGAGGGTCAGGCACGATTTCTGGTGGACGGAAGGGTCTTCCATTCGGTGCCCTACACTTCCCTGTTTCGCCAAGGCCAGACAAACCCAACGGTCGAAGAGGCTCCGAACTTGAGTGTCTTCGGTGCCGGGGGGTCCGTCACCCGCTGGGACGAGGTGAACTACGAGATTTGCACCGCAAGCGCACCCTCCAACCAACCCCCGGTAGCCGAAGCGGGCGAAGGCTTCGAGGCCTTGCAGGGCACCTGGGTGCAACTCGACGGCTCGGCAAGCTACGACCCGGACGGTGACCTTATAGAGTACCTCTGGGTACAACATGAGGGTCCCAGGGTGCACCTAGACAACCCCTTGTCCCCTAAGCCCGGCTTTGTCGTGCCGGCTGGGCCCGACATGGGGACGCTGGTTTTCACCCTGGCCGTCTTCGACGGCCAGGAACTGAGCGCACCCGATCAGGTAATCGTCCTGACAAGAGCCCAGGCACCCGAGGAAAGCCTGGCCTCATTGCTCGCCGAGGTTCAGGCCGCGAATCTGCCCCAGCATCAAAACCAACTGGAGCACTTGCTTGAAGACGCCATCAACGACGATGAATGCCAGGACAAGGTGGATGCTCTGAACAGTCTGGTCACCTGGATCGAACGGGGACGAGATGACTGGATTGATGCAGAGACGGCCGACAGTTGGCTTGACCAGGTCATGGATCAGGCTGAAGAGATCGGACCCTGCGTGTCGAGTTGCCGAGTGGACGGCGGCATCGAAGGCGACAACATCGCCGAAGGTGCCAGGGTCTATGCAAGCATCATCAGCGAAATGCCCTCGCTCCTCTGCTCGGGCTGCAACGGCTTCGGCAGCTTGTTCGACGGAGACGAAGAGACCGCCTGGGTGGCCGAGGGTTTCGGTCATGAGCTGTCCATCGATCTGGGATCCAAGCAGGTCATCACGGGCTTCCGCGTTATCTCGCCAAACAAGCAAACCTATCGCATCGAAGCCTGGGACAACTTGGCCCAGGCCTGGATCGAATTGGTCGACCGGACCGAGGCCTCATCGGACGCCACCGACGACACTTGCGACATGGCGGCACGCTATCTACGCCTGACCCACAAAGAGACCCTCGACAGTCCGGACACCGCCATCGCCGAATTCCAAGTTCTCGGTCACAAGACCCGACAACTGAGAATGGAATGGCTTGGTACCGATCCCGCCCTAAATCACGAAGGAGGCCAAGCCACCGGGACCTCCTGGCTGATCACCCCATCCGACGGCAATGACCTGAACATGAGCGCATTGCCCCGTGTACGGATCACGCCCGGCAAGCGCTGGGCCGAGTTCTTCTTGGTCGCCTCGTCGGTGGAAAACGACGGCGAGGCCCTGGCCTCGGTCATCATCTATCGCCTCGACGAACAGTCTCGTGTCGAGGTGGCCCGAAAAAACCTAAGAGCCCGCGCTGGCAACCTGACCACGAGCATCCCCTTCATCGCCGAGTCGGGCATGAGGTACGCCTTCGATATTCAATATTTTGGTGGTGCCGATCTGGTGCTGCACAAAATCGTGGTCAAGGATCACCCAGGCACTTTCGCCACTGCTCCTCTGCACTTTTTGGTCGAAGACGATGGACGCAAAATCAAGATCGAAGAACCGGAACATGCCCTGGATGGCTGGGAACTGCGTTTTGATTCCGGCTCCCTGTCCGAAGGCAGCCTGGTCAAGCTGTCTTTGGCCACGCCCTGGGCGCCGCTGACCGGCAGCTCGCCCATCACTGTTGCCATGCACCTCCAAGCCGTGGGGGGCACGCCGACAACCGTGCAAAAACCGGTCAAACTCAAGGTCCCCTTGAAAATGCCCGATCTCTTGGACATGGACATCCACCCTCAAGAACTGCTGCTGGTCGTAAAGTCCCCCGGCGGCGAGATATATGAGCACGACTATCATGTTGGCGTAAATCGGATCGATGCCTCCATATCAGCCGAAGACTTGCGCCTAAACGCAACGGTGCGGGTCGAGCGCGTCATCCAAGAAATGCTCACTGGGGATTTCGATACCGTTCAACCGGAAGGCTTCACCAAGGATTTTCTGGACTACAACTTGCTGCACTACACCTTCAATGTTCCTTCGACCTCTACAACCATCGACGACAGTAGCGGAAATGAACTTCATGCCGGCACGGTGGGAGATGTGTTCCTGGGCGTCAGGGGCATGTCCGGCCTCAGCGCATCCTTCGGGGGCGGCTATGCCCAAGCCCCCCTTGCCGAGGCACCAAAAGCCTTCGCCTTTGATGCCTGGATCGGCTTCCGCCCCATTGCAGAAGGCGAGACCGCCGTCATCGCAGCCCAACCCGGCAATTTCATGATCCTTGCCAGGCATGTGACCTATGAAAGTATTTGGCCCATGCCAGAGCTATTCTTCGGACCCTCATCCGGAATCGCCCTGGATCTGCTCATCTACAACGAAAAGGAGCAGGGCTACATCCATGCAGCGACCACAGAGCATGACTGCTATCGATACATCACCCCGG
>JAUVAM010000361.1 GCA_030591745.1 Deltaproteobacteria bacterium | reverse complement strand
GGGATGGGCGGTCACAGCTCTGGTGAAGTAGCCAGCCAGATTGCTGTCGAAGCGATCAGCAATTTTTTTAAGGCCACCGGGCAGGACTCGGAGATCACCTGGCCTTACAAGATGGACAAGAATCGGCCCTACGATGAAAATCGTTTTATCATGTCCATTAAGCTGGCGAATTTGCGCATTCACGAGGCCGCCCAGCGAGAAGCCCGCTATCGGGGCATGGGCACCACGGTGGCCGGCATGGTCATTGTCGAAGGGCATATCCTTACGGCCCATGTAGGTGATTCACGGGTTTATTTGATTCGTAAAGGCAAAATTACCCAGATCACCGAAGACCACTCCCTGCTCAATGACTACATCAAGGCCAAAAAGCTTACGGCGGAAGAAATCGAAAACTTTCCGCATAAGAACGTGATCGTTCGAGCCCTGGGGATGAAGGACACGGTGTTGGTGGACCTGTCACGACACGTTGTGGAGGTCGGGGATTTGTATCTCGGCTGTTCCGATGGGCTCAACGGCATGATCACCGACGATGAGATGCTGAAGATTGTAACGGCCATGGGCGATGATTTAAAGAAGGGCTGCAGCGACCTGATCGCCGCCGCCAACGCCAACGGTGGCGTAGACAACACCACCGTGACCCTGGCTCGCGTAGATTCCCTATAGTTTCTTTTTTTTTATACCTGTATTCGATGGGTCTCGGTCACGATGCAGTGGTCCAGAACTTCGCCGTCTTTGATCCGGCTGCGAGGCCAAACGACGCAGTGCTGAAGTTGGGCCTTTGCGCCGATGACCACGTTGTCTCCGATGACCACCTCCGGGCCCATGCGGACGTCTTTACCCAATTGCAGGTCATGGCCAAAGAGCAGGCCACTGGGATCGGCACCGCAACCACGAGGCAAGTGGCTGGTCGTCACGCGGCCGCTGAGCAGATCCAGGTTGGCTTGCAGGTAGTGGGCCGGGGTGCCCAGATCGAACCAGGGGCCGTCGTAAAAAAAGGCACCCACTTCTTTTTCCTGGTCGAGCATGGCGCCGTAGGCCTGGTTGTTGATGCAGGAGAATCCTTGCTCCGGCAGGAGGCTGAAAACTTCAGGTTCGAGGATGTGGATACCGCAGAACATGCAGGGCCGGGTGGCGCCTTGGGGCTTGAGTCGATGATGCTTGAAGGTCACCAGGCGTCCTGCGTCGTCAGCCTCCAGGGCCGTGTAGGGTGATCCTGCGGGGAGTGGGCGCACGACCATGGTGGCCGCGAAGTTGCCTTGGCGATGGTGTTCCCAGGCCGCTTTCAGATCCACGTCACTGAGTACGTCTCCGTTGAGCAGGAAGAAGGGTCCGGGCTCCAGACGGTCCCGGGCGCGCATCAGGCCGCCACCCGTGCCCAGGATTTCCTCTTCGTGGGAGTAGCTTAGTCTCAACGCGCCATGGCTCGTCCCAAGGGTCTCCGGGATTTTTTCGCCCAGGTGATGGCTGTTGACGACCACATCTCGGACCCCTGCCTTTTCCAGTTGAGCAAATGCAAAATGAATCAAGGGCCGGTTGGTCAATGGGACCAGCGGCTTGGGGAGCATTTCGGTCAGAGGCCGAAGCCGGGTGCCGAAGCCGGCCGCCAGCACCATGGCTTTGCTGGGCGATTTGTTTTGAGCTGAGTCCACGCTTGGGATCTCCTTGTCTGCCGGGCACCATATCCTTCCTGAAGCCGGAGGGTCAACGGGCGAAGAGGCTTGGAACCCCCAGCCGGGGAAGGTGAAAACCTTGACAGATCGAGGAGCTTGGTGCTACCTTCCCGACGAATATTCATCCCTCACGAGTCCGAGGACGCGCTATGATGCGGCGAATTCTCGCAGTGGTTTTGAGCTTATGTGTGGTCATGATGGCCTCTTCAGCCTTGGCTGGGCGCTATGATTTGCACATGAGTCGTCTGTTTTCCGACACTTGTACGGGCACCTGTCCCCAGCAACATTTTGAGTCATTGATGACCGATTTGGGGCAGATTACAGCGCCGGTTTTTTTGGCGCCCGCGGAAACCCTGGGCCTGAACGGATTTTCTTTTGGCCTGGAGGGAACGGTTGCGCCTATCAAGAGCGACGAGGATTATTGGGATATCCCCACCGAGGGCAAACCCGGCGCGGCTATCTTCATGCCCCGACTCCATGTTCGCAAGGGGCTTCCCTTTAGCTTCGAGCTGGGCACCCAGCTTAGTTATTTGCCGGAGAGCGAGCTTTTTACCGTGGGTGCCGAGGTGAAGTGGGCCTTGAATGAAGGTTTCTACTGGATTCCCGACCTCGCCGTGCGCATGGCGATCAACCACACGGTGGGGGCCAAGGAGTTCGAGCTCACCACGGGTGGTTGGGACGTATCCGTCTCCAAGGCCTTCGGCGTGGGTGGCATGCTGTCTTTGACCCCCTATGCTGGTTACAACATGCTCTTTATCCACGCCAGTTCCCATGTGGTCGTGGTCGTCGAAGATGCGGACACCTTCAGGAATCATGTCTTCGGTGAGATGAATTGGCAAGACAACATGTACCATCGCCTTTTTGCTGGTCTGAGGCTTAATACCTTCATCTTTCAGGTGGTGGCCGAGGGCGTCCTGACTCTGGACGGGGTGAGCCTGTTTAATTTCAAACTCGGCTTCGACTACTGAGGTTGAGTTCCCATGCCGGGTTTTTCCGAGCTGGTCTTTTTTCTCATCGTGGTCATGTTCGTGTTCGCGGCAGGCAAGATGCCCGCCATCGCCAACACCCTAAGTAAGCGTTTTTTGAAATTGCGCAATCGGGCGGCTCAAGCAACCGGGGCGGCGGACGATCTGGGCGATGACGACGAAGACGATGGGGATGTGGACGAAGACGATGGGGATGTGGACGAAGACGATGGGGACGACGATGACGACGAAGCCTAAGATTTAGTCTCCCCCGTTTCGACTTCCTGTGCTTTGGCTGCCTTGGACGGGCGGCGTTGGGCGAGCAATTGCGATGCCTGGTTTTTGACCATGGGGTGCAGATTGCCGTCTCTCGAGGCCATGCGAAGATCCTTGTACAACAGAAGCCCAACCAATTTGAGGGCCAGATCCGGTGGCGTGTAGGGGTTGAGCACCAGTGAGAGTCGCACGCTATAGCGTTGACCCCAGCGGCTTGCGGCGATCTCTCGAAGAATCGTGTCGCGCACCGGGCGTCTGGCGGCCAGTCGCACGACGTCCGCTTCGACGACAGAGGGATTTTTCAGCAGGTTGCGAACCACGCTGGGCTCCGGATCGAGGAGCAAGCGCTCTAGCTGGTGCCGATTGTGTCCTCGCGCCAAGAATTTGCGTTGACCAAGGGTCAGTCGGCTCAGTTGTTGATCGCCTGGTACCTGCTCGGCCTTCATGGGGCCACGCTGAGGACGTGCGCTGATTAAAATTTGCACAATGGACTCTTCGCCTTGCCCTCGGGCCAGACGGTATACATCGGCCATTTGTTCGTATAGCCGCTCGTTGTTGTCTGTGGCCCAGGCCACCAGGCAAAGGGCCTCAAAAGCAAGAATGTGGGCCGACCTGCGCTGGTTGCAGCCCGCCGCGACCGCCCGAAAGAAATCCAGGATTTCGTCTGCAGAGAAATTTTGAAATTGTTCGATGAGGACCTCGCGACGCATGACTGCCTCGGGAAGCACCTCCAGACGCCGGATGAGCTTGCTCCAGTCCTTTGACGTCTGTGGTTTGTTCATGTCTCCGGACTGGGCTCGGGCTGGATCGGTTCGGGCTCGACCGCCTTGGGCAGGCCGGTCAGGGGGTCTTTTTTTTCTTCGACGAGGGCGCGGACTCGCATGCCTTCCATTTGATCGGGGTGGTCAAACAAGACGACCATGAATGGCATTTCAGCTCCAGGAGAGAGCTTGCGATCTTTTAGTTGTGCATAGGCATCCCGATAGGCCATGCCCAGGGCACCGATGTCTGTGATGGCGAATATTTGAAACGGATCAAATTGAACACCGGCCGGCACCGTCATTTCGGCCACCACTTGGTTCTGAGCGTCGATGACCTGCCCGGTGACCGCCAGTCCTTTTTTTGCCTCCGCGCCATGGTTGACGACTCGGCCCCAGAGCAGCACCATGGCGTGGCCGTGTCGATTGGCGTAACTGGTGTTCGACAGATCGGTCGCCTTCAAATCACCGATGACCACTTCACTGGCTTGTTCTCCGGTGAAGGCCTCGATGTAGGTGGCTGGATTGGTCAAGTCCAACTTGCCGCCAGTACGCATGACGATGAAGGCAAAGAATGCAATCACCAGGATCATGACGCCAAAGCCAATTTTGTAAGCCAGCATCACGCCCTTGGGCGGAGGGAGTTCGATTTTTTCGGGCGCCAGGGGTTGTGATGGGGAGACCTTGGCCGCTGCGGCCAGGGCCGCATCCACTACATCTGGAGTCGCAGAGGAGCCGAGGGTCCTGGTCGTGCCTGGCGGAGGCGGAGGGGCCTCGCCGGAAATCTGGCCGTCGGCACCCATGCCGTAGCCCGAACTGGGCATGGCGGAGGCCGGAGATCCCTCCCCTTGGCTTTGAGTCAAGGCAGCGAAAGGATCGCCGCCAGGAGGCTGGGTTTGTTGTTCCGCGGCAGGGGCCTGAGTGTCCAAAGAGGCAAAGGGGGCGGCACTTGGGGCGGTTGGGGGTTCGGGGGGCTTTTCCGCCGGGGCTTCAGCGGAAGTATCAAGCTCTAAGGCCCCGAAAGGATCGTCACCCCCGGCATCTCCTCCACCAAAAACAATGTTGCCAAAGGCGTCCTTGGATGCTTCTTCACCTTCAGCCGAAGGCGCTTGCTCTGCAGGTTTGGGGGACTCTGACTCACCAATCGCTGCGAAAGGGTCCCCAGCCGGAGGCGCTTGCTCTGCAGGTTTGGGGGACTCTGATTCACCAATAGCTGCGAAAGGGTCCTTGTGCTGCGAGGCTGGAATGGCATCCATGGATCCGAAGGGGTCATCGTTTTGCGCGGCTGGAATTTCGTCCATGGAGCCGAATGCCCCCCCTGCCTGAGGGGCTTGTTGTGCTGCGTTGGGGGACTCTGGGCCTCCCATGGATCCGAATGCCCCCCCTGCCTGAGGGGCTTGTTGTGCTGCGTTGGGG
>JAUVAM010000096.1 GCA_030591745.1 Deltaproteobacteria bacterium | reverse complement strand
CGGGTTGCAGATCATCTCGCTTGAGCAGGGTGTCCACGGCCTTGCGGGCCTCTTCGAACTCCATATCGTCGTACAGCATCTCGATCTTCTTCAAGTCCTGGCCCCAGACCAGCCCGGAAGCCATCATGGACAGACAAATCAACATAGAAATCAAACGTCGCACGGTCCAACTCCTTTTCGTCCACAAAGCCTAAAGCTCAAAACCGATCAAGTCTTGCACCAGGGTTTCCGGCCGATCAGCCCATTCGCATTGCAGCAGCACTTCCAAGTTGCTGCCCCGCTGATTGGTCACCGGCAAGAAATAGGATTCGCCGGCCTCCTGCACCATGTCCCCCAACCCCACAAAACCTATCTCGACCGCGTCACAACGCGGCATGCCCTTAAGTTCAATTTCAGAGACATAGATCATTTCATCTATTGAATCGATGGTGATACGCAGGCCCAAAGCCTCATTGTCCGCGGCGCCCGGAATGGAAGAGAGATCCACGCAGATTTCTCGACATTCCGTTGCGGGATAGTCAATCGTCTCACCACCCACGGGTTGCCAGGCCTGCCCGTCTCCGGTATCCACCTCAACCAAAATCGACCCCATCGCATTGGTCCTTGAGTAGCGCAAAAAACAGAGCTCCAGATCGGAGCCAAGGCCGACTGTGCTTTCCACGCGCTCCATGCTGATGTTCCTGTCTTGTTCTCCCACCATATACTGAGCACATGGTTGTGAGCGGCATCGCGGGTTGTTGGTGAAGGTCCAGCCGTTCCAGGTATCGGGCAAGATGCCCGGACAACCCATGAAATCTTCATAGAACACCGTGCCGTCGCCTGCCGGACAATCATACCAACCCGCATCCAGGGTGATGTTGTCCAAGAACCAGATGCCATTGCCCGACGGGCTGATGCCCAGCCAGAAGGTCAACCAGGTCTCTGGATAACTAAAGGCCTCAGGAGGCAGTGCCGAACATACGCGAATCCATTCCTCATTCGGGAGCCCACCGGCTTCCCAGCAATCAAACGCATTGCCAGAGGCGCCGGGCATGGTGCCCAGTTGGATTTGGAGGGGCTGGTTCGATCCAACCTCGTCCTGGGCCATGTCCCAGCACAGAAGCGCCTCATCATAGCCCTGCAACTGAAAGGCCCGCTCCAGCCGAAGCTGCGCCGACTCCAACCAGCCGCCGCAGAGGTCGGTGTTCAACTCCAAAGCGATTTGCCCCTGCATCGGGCTGCTCACTGTTGGGCAAAGAAACTCATCACAACAGGGCTCACCATCGGAATACATGAGGCAATAAAGATCTTCCCAAAGCCCAACAAATTGACAACCCATTGGACTCAGCATCCAGCCGTCCAGATCGCAGGTATCCGGAGCCAGATCATTGGCGAAATCGGTGTTGGCCAATCGCTTGGGCTCGACGTAGGCCTGACAGGAGAGGCAATCGGCTCCGGTCTCGGCACCGGAGATGGTGATTAAACAATCGGCTATCGAAAACACGGGTACGCCCGTGGGGCAATCGATGGCAAGCATGGGCACGGCCGTGCAGCCGTCGCCGTCCGCGTCGCAACTCGGCATGCAGATTTCACCCGCCTCGCAGAGTTCGTCATCGAAGGTGGCCCCCAGACAATTCCCCAGTCCATCGCAGGCATCTTCCCCGGTGCAAGGAATCTCGTCATCGCATACGACGCCCACAGGATCCGGGGCGCAACCATCCACCTCGTTGCAATTCATCCTGCATTGGACAGTACAAGGGGTGCCGGAGCTGACACAGAAGCCGCCAGCGTCGCAGGTCTCTTCGCCGTTGCAGAACTCTCCATCTCCGCAAGATTCGCCCTCACGCACGGCCCAGCCTTCCGGGTTCACTTCTGAATTACAAGCCCAACAAGGATCGACTGCATTGATTTGGCCATCGGGCACACAGGCGTTGTTGATGACACAAAAACCGGCCTGAATCGCGTTTTCACAGGACCCGTCAGCCAAGCAGGCATCGTCCGTACACAGCAAATCATCGCCGCAGTCCTTTTCGCTGGCGACGCAGGCCCCATCGATGCAGACATCCCCCACGGTGCAAGGGTCGCCGTCGTCACAGGCCGCCGTGTTGTTCTCTCTAGCGCAACCCGACTCCATATCACAGGAGTCGGTGGTGCATACGTTTCCATCATCACAGTCCACCAGGCTGCCCCGGCAAACCTCGTTCAAATCGCAGGCATCCGCTTCCGTGCAGGCGTTCTCATCGTCGCAGGGCGTACCCATGGGCTGATCCTGACACTGCGTGGAACGACAGCCACCATCAACGCAACCCTCTTCGCACTCCACTACATAGGGCTCATAGTAGCAGCCTGTATCGGCTCGGCAGGTGCCAAAGGGCACGTATTGCTGAGCGTGGGTATCATCCTGGCAGGTGGGGGCCGGGGGATCATTGCAGACCACCGGCGTACCGCGACATTGCCCCAAACCGTTGCAAACATCCGATTCGGTGCAGACATCTCCGTCGTCGCATTCAGCCGAGTTGAAGGGATGGACGCAGCCCGTCTCGGGCTCGCACTCATCATCCGTGCAGGGGTCGGCGTCATCGCAATCCACGGCATGGCCAACGCAGAATCCCTGCTGGCAAGTCGAGCCTTCCGTGCAAAAATTTCCGTCATCGCAAAGCGTGTCGTCGGCGCTCGTCACCACCTCACACTGCCCGTCTACGCAGCTTCCCTCCAGGCAACTGGCTTCATCCAGGCAATCCGCGGCCGCCTCACAGGCTGTGCAATTTTCGTCCACCTGCCCATCGCAGTCATTGTCCAGGCCGTCGCAGAGTTCTTCTCCATCCCTTGTGACACGACATTCACAGCCGTCGGCCCAACTGGCGTTGGCGTTTAGCCATGGTGACTGGCAGGTATAGTCACAGACCCCCTGCTCACAGGCCGAGGCCACAGCCTGGGGCACAACGGGGCAGAGAAAAACCGGGTCTCCATCGTCCGGCAGCCCGTTGCAATCGTTGTCCTCGCCGTCGCAGGTCTCAACCCCGCCGTTGGAGGGACGACAAGCCGCCTCCAGGGTGATGCTGACCGACTGGGGACCACCCCCGCCTGCTTGCACAACCTGGCAGCCGTGCAAGATGACCACATCGTCGGTGTCATAGGCGCGCACAAAAAACAGACGCTCGCCAGGCCCCACTTGCTCCAAAGGACCTGCGCCGGCCATGTTGCCCATATCCAAGCTCAGTTCCTGCTCGACAATGTAATCGTCTTGGCCTGGTTCGGCACTTCCGTCCAACAAGGCAGTACAAGACGCCCCCTCCCCTGGATTCAGGGCTTGGATCAGCAAGCGCTCAGTCAGCTCGCGACTTTCCGTATCCGGAAAAATTACGTCGATGGAAAAACTCGCGCCAGCCCCACAAGCTGCAAGAGTCAGCAATCCAATAAACGCCCAGACCCGCTTCATAAAAACCTCCCAACTGCGGCCCAAAAACCAGCTTGGCAACAGCAGATACTCTAACACAGGGCCTTGAAGTCGACAACTCGCGAAGGGAACGAAAGCTTGAGATCAAGCGCACTTGAGTCTATGCTCGCCCAAGATGAGTGAACAAAATCCCCAGATGCTCGGGCGCTACCAGTTGCTGGCCCTTTTGGCCACGGGCGGCATGGCAGAAATCTACCTGGCGCGACAAACCGGCATCGGCGGTTTCCAAAAACTGGTGGTGGTCAAAAAAATCCTGCCCCACTTGGCCCGGGACGAGCGTTTCGTCGAGATGTTCTTCGACGAGGCCCGCATCGCCGCTCAGCTCAACCACCCCAACGTGGTACAGATTTACGATCTGGGCAAGGCGGACGACGATTACTTCATCGCCATGGAGTACCTGGAGGGCGAAAGCCTGGGCCTCCTGGTCAAGGCGAGTTACGAGGCCAAGCAGACACTCACACCTGCCCTGGCGGCGGGAATCACCGCCCAGGTTTGCGACGGTCTGCATTTCGCCCATCACTTCCAAGATGAAATGGGCCAGCCCCAAAAAATCGTGCATCGGGATGTCAGCCCGCACAACGTCATCGCCATGTTCAATGGCGTGGTAAAAGTGGTGGATTTCGGTATCGCCAAGGCTGCCAGCCAGATGCACCAAACCCGCATCGGCACCCTCAAGGGCAAGTTGACCTACATGAGCCCCGAGCAATGCCGCGGCAAGCCGGTGGACGGTCGCAGCGATATTTTTTGCCTGGGTGTGGTCTTCTGGGAGCTCTTGACCCGCAAGCGCCTTTTCAAACGCGAGAGCGAACCGGCCATCATCACGGCCATCATCGTCGACGAGATCCCCCAGGTGCTCGACGTAAAAAGCGACGTACCCGAAGGGCTTGCGGCCATCGCCATGAAGGCCCTGGAAAAAAACGCGGGCAACCGATTCCAAACCGCCGGAGAGATGAGTCAAGCGCTACGGGAGTGGATCCGGAAAAGCGGCCAGGTCGCGGGCACCCATGAGATCGCGGCCTTCATGAAGGCCGTCTTTGCCGATCGGGCAAGGACAAAACAAAAACTTTTGGAAGAAATCAAAAGCCGTGGCGCCGATGGCGTGAGCCTGGGCGTACTCAAGCCGGAGACCAGCGAGTCCGTGCCCTCGGCCTCCCGAGCCTCCTTGTCAGGTGAGCTGAGAAAAAGCGATTTGCACCACGCGGCCACTGGGATTCGTCCAGAACAGCCCCAGGCCCAGCCGGCCCAAACAGTGAAGGACATGCCGGCAGCCGAGGCCTCCGGCGTGGACTTGGGCAGCGCCACCATCCTTCGAGATCCAGCTGAATTCGATGACGAAGCCCTGGGCGGCAAAGAGCAAGCCTTCGGCCCCCAGGCAAACTCAACAGATGAAATAGATGCACAAAAAGATGATCAGGCCGCCATCAAAAAACCCTCTCTGGCGCTTTGGCTTGGTGTGCCCTTCATCTTGATTTGCCTCGTGGTGGCCGGCTACCTCTTCTGGAGCATGAGCTCCAGTAACTCAACCATCGACCCAAACAAACCAACACCCCTGCTTTCGACGGACGCAGGCACCTCGATTCATGCCGACGCCGATCTGGTGGCCGAAGCGCCCAAGCCTGAACCACCCAAGCCTGAACCGCCCAAGCCTGAACCACCCAAGCCTGAACCACCCAAGCCTGAACCGCCCAAGCCTGAACCGCCCAAGCCCGAGTTGGCGATCTTCAAGGTCAACTCCAAGCCGGCAGGCTGCAAGGTGATAGTGGACGGCAAAGCCCTCTCGGGCACCACACCCATCAAAGAACTCAAGCTCCCGGCCGACAAAAGCCACCAGGTGACCGTGCGTTGTGCGGGTTATCGCAAAGAAGTCAAACGGGCCAAGGCCGCGGCCGGTGAGACGGTGGCCCTGGCATTTTCCCCTCGCAAGCTGAAACGAAGGCCACCCCGCCCGAAACCCCGCACGGTCAAAATGGGCAAGCTGCGCATCAAAACCAAACCCTGGAGCGAAATTTACCTGGGCAAAAAGAAACTCGGCATCACCCCCTTGCTGGGGGTGGAATTACCAGCGGGCACCCACACCCTCACGGCCATCAACAAGGCCCGCAAGCTCAAAAAGACCATTCGGGTAACCATCCTGCCCGGCAAAACCACGACGGTTAAGCGAAATCTCGAGTAGATTCTCTAAAAACAACAATAAGACAACGACAGTCAGCGGGTGGGGGATCTGGATGAATCCGGTCGGGTTGACACAAAATAGCGACTGGAGTATATTGGTAGTATGAAAATCAAGACATCTATAACACTGTCGCAAGACCTCCTTCAGGCCATGGACGCCATGCTCACAGGAGCCGGAAACCGCTCCAGGTTCATCGAGGCCGCCGTGCGAGCGTACATCAAACACCTAAAAAAAGAGGCCCGGAACAAACAAGAACTACTGATTCTGAACCAAAACGCTGACAGCCTCAACCAGGAAGCCGAAGACGTCCTGTCCTTTCAGGTAAATCTGTGAAACGTGGCGAGCTGTATCGAGTTAGAAAGCCCTCCTCGCGCGATCCCAAAAAATCCAGGGTCTTCGTGGTGATCTCCCGTCAAGTGCTGCTGGACTCCCGCTTTTCCACCGCAGTCTGCGCGCCCATCTTCTCCGTAAACAACGAGCTCTCAACCCAGGTCGCCGTGGGGCCTGAACAAGGCTTGAAACACGAAAGCTGCATCCATTGCGACGAACTCGTCAGCCTGCCCAAATCGATGCTAACGGATTTTATCGGCTCCCTCCCACAAAACACGCTACGCCAACTAAACCAGGCCCTGGCCGCGGCCCTTGAACTGGAGCCATAAGATCTAAGGCGTCAACGACCACGGACCTTGCCCGTCAACGACCACGGACCTTGCCCGTCATGGGCACGAAGCGCACGGGCAAGCGCTTGAGTTCGACCAACTTGCCCTTTTGCTTCACAAAGGTAATCAACTGCTGATCATGGGCCGGGCCCATGGGGATGGACATGCGTCCCCCTTCCTTCAACTGCTTCACCAGCGCCTCGGGCACGGACAGCGGCGCGGCGGTCACGATGACCGCATCGTAGGGGGCATGCGCGGACCATCCATCAAAGCCGTCCCCAACTCGGACCCAAACCTTGTCATAGCCCAAGCGGCGCAACAGTGCTCTGGCCCGCTGCCCCAACTCGGGCAGGATCTCCACCGAATATACCTGCGCCCCCATCTCGGCCAAGACCGCGGCCTGATAGCCCGATCCAGTGCCCACCTCGAGCACTTTCTGTCCTGCTTGAATTCTGAGCGAGGCGCTCATGTAGGCCACAATCCAAGGCTGAGAAATGGTCTGCTTCAGGCCGATGGGCAAAGGCCTGTCAAAATAGGCCCGCGAGCGCATCGACTCAGGCACAAAGCGATGACGGGGAACCCGAGACATGGCTTTCAGAATCGCTGCATCCTTGATGCCCCCTCGCTTGAGGACGGTGAGCAGTTCGGCTCGTTTGCCAGCCCATTCGCCTGCCTGATTCTCCTTGTTTTCCGCCTTGTTTTCCGCTTTGCAGGCCGCCAAGGGCAGCATCAAGGACAGGCCGAAAACGACAAAATACTGTAGATCAGTCTTGCGCATCCGATTCTCCCCCAGCCTTCTCGGGCAGCTTCCATCGCCGATGCACCCAAAGCCAATGATCCGGCCTTGCCCGAATCCGCGCTTCCAGCCAGCGATTGATCGTCAAAGTAATGCGCTCAATCTCTGCCTGCCGCGGGGCCTCCCGCCGGACATCTATGGGCGGATCGACTTTCACCCGGTGGCGTCCGGCGGCAAGACGCTCCGAGCTCACCGGCAACAAGACGGCACCGGTTGCCAGGGCCAATACCGCCGGGGCGTGGGTGGTCGATGCGTCCCTGCCAAAAAACGGCACGGGGATTCCGCGCCCTTTCGGCATGTGCTGATCCACCATGAGGACCAACACGCCGCCCTTTTTCAGAATCCGACCCAGCTTGATGGGGCTGGTCTTGACCCCCAGCAAATGCAAGCCACAACGAGCACGCACTTTCATCCAAAATCGATTCACGCCCTTGGCCGAACTCTCCCGCGTCAAGGCGTGCAGGGGAATTCCGCGTATCGCCTCGGCGCAGGCTATCAAATCGAAATTGCCGAAGTGTCCCGTGACCACGATGACGCCCCGGCCTAAAGCCCTTGCCTCCTCGAAAATCTCCAGCCCCTCATGCTCGACCAGGTTTTCAGCCAACTCCCGGGTCAAGCCCGGCATGCGTAGCATCTCCGCGCCCCCCATGCCCAAGTGGCGAAACATGCCCCGGATGACCTGACGTTGTTGTTTGGCACTCAATTCAGGCATGGCTCGAGCCAGGTTCTCTCGTGCCACACGCCGTCGGATGGGAATCAGATGGTACCAGATCCAAGCCAGGGCTCTGCCCAGTGCCAGGGCCACAGACAGGGGCAAAGCCCTAAAAAACCAACTGGCGAAAAGGAGCAGGACGTACCTACTTGGTGGTGGCGGGCGGGACGACGGGCTTTGCCGCGGGCAAAATGGCAGGCTCGGTGGCCGGCAACACATCAGCCAACTCGCTCATCAGATCCTTTTTCAAACCCACCAACCGCTTACGGATGGTGCCGTTCTCGGCGATGAAAAAGATGGACGGCAATGAGAGGGTGTCGCCTTCGACGATATATTTCTTGGCTGCCGTCTCGTAGGCGTCCACCAGCACGGGGAAGGGCAGTTTGTTGGCCTTGAGCCAACTATTGAGCTTGGCCCGACCGTTCTCTTCCTCCAAAAGGGCAATCATCAGCACCTTGACCTGCCCCTTGTGCTTGTTGTGAAAGGCAATGATCTCGGGCAATTCTTTCATGCAGGGCTTGCAATCGGTGCGAAAGAAATCGATGAGCAGCATGCTCTTCTTGCGCCAGTTGCTCTCCTTGCCCTCGAAAGCCATGTCACTCAATCGATGAAGCGCGCCGCTGCGATCTCGCAGTGAAAAATCCGGTGCCTTATCCCCGGCCTTGAGCTTGGGACCCGCCATGGCCGTCATACAAAAAAGACCCAAAACCGCAAACACTGCGCCGCTTAACGCCGCAGCATAAGAGGCCCTAGATAAAAGGGCCTCTAACAAACCAAGTGCAAAAAACCTTCGCATGATGTTCTTCCTTTCCTTCATATCTTGGTCAGCGCCGCATCGACTGCAGGTTTGACCTTGCGCTTCAAGGAAAACTTCACAGCCAAACCATAGGCATCCTTCTTACTGAAGGGATGAAAGCCCTTTTCTTCTGCCAATTCAGAGGTAAAAAGTTCCCGACCATCGGAGGTACGGATGAAGCGAAGCTCCCCCGAGCCATAAGCCTGATAGGTGCCTGTTTCTTGATTCTTGCCACGGAAGTCGACATTGAGCTCCACCACCATGAGCAAGCCGGCCCCCTTGCTGGCCGCGGCCTGAGCCGCCGCCTGCCGATCACCACCCAAGACGGCTGCGACCTGGGCCTTGTTCAGGCCACCCGGACGAATTTTGAGGCCTT
>JAUVAM010000494.1 GCA_030591745.1 Deltaproteobacteria bacterium | reverse complement strand
TTTCGCCAAACCCGGTACGCTTTTGCTCGGCGCGGACAGCCACGTGCCCACCCTGGGCGGCGCGGGCGTGTTGGCCATCGGCACCGGCGGTGTTGAATTGGCCGCCGCCCTGACCGGCGCACCTCACTACTTTGCCTGCCCCCGGGTCATGCAAGTCACCTTGCGCTCCAAGCTCAAACCCTGGGTCACCGCCAAAGACGTGATCCTGCACATCATCGGCCTGCTCGCGGACAAGGATACGGTGGGCCTGGCTCTGGAATACACGGGACCCGGCGTGGCGAGCCTGAGCGTGCCCCAGCGCGCCACCATCACCAACATGGGTGCCGAACTGGGCCTGACCTCCTCCATCTTCCCCTCCGACGCCCGCACCCGCACCTTCTTCAACGCTCAGGGTCGAGGAAAAGACGCCAAACTATTCAAGCCGGCCAAGACGGCCGAATACCACGAGTTTTTGGAAGTGGATCTGAGCAAAGTGGTGCCCATGGTGGCCCTGCCGCACAGCCCGCTCAACGTCAAACCCGTCCGGGAAGTCGCCGGGCAAAAGCTGGACCAGGTGGCTGTCGGCTCTTGCACCAACGGCAGCTACGAGGACCTCGTGCCGGTGGCCTTGTGTTTACGCAAGCGCAAAGTGCATAGCAAAATCGACATGATCGTGGCCCCCGCCACCCGCCAAGTCTACCAAACCATGATGGCCAAGGGTTACATCGCTGACCTGAGCCAGGCCGGATGCCGCATGGCCGAAAGCGTCTGCGGTTTCTGCATCGGACACGGCCATGCACCGGCCCGAGGCAGCGTGAGTCTGCGCACCTCCAACCGCAACTACCGGGGACGCTGCGGCACGGCCGACGCCGAGGTCTATTTGGCCAGTCCACTGACGGCCGCGGCCAGCGCCCTCCGTGGCGAGCTCTGTGACCCCCGGGATCTGAAACGCCCCGCGCCTCGCTTTACGGCGCCGAAGCGCTACGTCATCGACGACAGCCTGATAGAAAAACCGCCCAAGGCGGCGCGCAAGCCGGTGGAGTTGCTTCGCGGACCCGACATCATGGATCCGCCCAACCCTGGGCCCTTGCCTGCTTCCCTCAACGCAGAAGTACTCATCTGCCTGGGCGATGACATCTCCACGGACGACATCCTGCCCGCCGGACGATGGCTCAAGCATCGCTCCAATGTGGCTGAGTATGCCAAACACGTTTTCGCCAACCACGCCCCCAAATTCGCCACCCGCGCTCTGGAAAACAAGGAGCGAGAGATCGCCAACATCGTGGTGGCCGGGGAGCGCTACGGTCAGGGTTCCAGTCGCGAACACGCCGCCATGTGCCCCTTGCACCTGGGCGTGCGCGTCGTGGTGGCCAAGAGTTTCGAGCGAATTCACTTCGCCAACCTGATTAACCACGGCGTGGTACCGCTCCGTTTCTTAGACGATCACAGCTATGATCGCATCCGCGAAGACGACTATTTGGAGTTCCCCTGGATAGCTCGTGAACTGCGGAAAAGCGAAACCGTCTCGCTGCGCAACACGGACACAGGCGTCGAGTTCAAGGTCAAGCACGGCCTGACCCGTCGCCAGATCGACATCGTCTTAGCCGGCGGCCTGCGCAACTACATCGCAGAACGTCCCAACTCTTAATCCCCGCCCGTGTTTTTATGGAATTTCGACACCCTTGCGTTCAGCACGCAAGGTCTTGAACTTGGGGTCGATGCTGTAACGCACCTGAAAAATTCTGCCCAGTAGATCTTCTTTGGGCACCGCTCCGAAATCCCCCGAATCCTTGGCGTGCAATCGGTTGTCACCCAGCAAAAAGACAGACCCCTCGGGCACGGTCTGATCCAACTTGCGACGAACCCTGAGATCCGGCGACTGACAAATACGCCAACGCCGCTCATCGAGGCCCTCTTCGGCCAGACTGCAAGTAACGGTGCGCCATTGTCCATCGGCCCTTCGCCGCTCGTAATCCACGTTATCGAAAACGCCAAGTTGTAAACGCTTGCCGTCCACGCTCAAGCCATCAGGCCCCAACACGACCCGCTGGCCCCCGGTGGCCACCAGGCGCAAAACGCGCAAGGTCTGCTTGTCCAAGGGATCGACCACGGCCACCAAGTCGCCAGGAACCAAAGCCTCCTGGGTGGCGCTGCGCCGATCCAAACGAAGCCGGTCACCCATGAGCAGGGTGGGGTGCATGCCGTCGGACATCAAGGGCAAGGTGGTCACCAGGCGCGTGCGCACCAGGTTAAACATGCCGAACGTGGGGCCCATGCCCGCCACCAACCAGACCAACAAGTAGAAATACCAAAGGTTGTATGACTTGAGTTGATAGTCGTCACCGGCCCGCCGGGCAGCAAAAACCACATGCACGGAGGAAGCCAGCAAAGCCAAAACAAAAACGCTCACGGCCGCCCGGGATGCACTTTGCAACTCCCAGCCCCCTCCCACGAAACCCGCAAAAAAGACCACCCAGCCCGAAAAATGCAGCAGCAGAAAAAACAGGCCCCACAGCGGTCGGCCACAGTACAACTGCCCCAAACCCGGCAAGGGAAGATTCAACAAGACGGCGGTCACGGTCGAGCGCGCTTTGCTCATGATTTCTCCTCGGCGCATATTGTGGCCTGAGCCAGGCATCAAGTCGAGTACAAATACCCGGATCTCCCAGCCCCCGGCAACACCCATCTTTTCCCTTTTAGTTTTTTACTATTTTACCTTCTTGCCTTCTTGCCCCTTTGTGATATGCAGTCTCATCCATCCCACCTAAGGAGTTGACAATGAAGCAATTTTTCCTCTTCGCGGCAACAATTGCCCTCTTGGCCGGCTGTCAGGATGGGACCGAGGGTCCCCAGGGTGAACAGGGCATCCAAGGCGAGCAGGGCATCCAAGGCGAGCAGGGCATCCAAGGCGAGCTGGGTATCCAAGGCGAGCAGGGTATCCAGGGCGAGCAGGGTTTCCAGGGCGAACCCGGTCCCCAAGGCGAGCTCGGCCCCCAGGGCGAACAGGGCCCCCTGGGCGAGATCGGCTTGCAAGGCGATCCCGGTCCCCAGGGAGAACAAGGCATCCAAGGCCCTCAGGGTGCGACCGGCTTGAACGCCAACTGCCAAGTCAGCAAGGAATGCTTCGCATTCGGCGACAAGCACATGGGCACCATGCAATGCACGGATCCGGCCAGCGGTGCCGTGACCAGTTCCATCAGCTTCGTGGCCGGCCGCTGCGGCGACGGCTACGTGGACGATGACTGCACCGGCGGTATGAACGAGTCCTGCGACGATGAGAGCCCCGGCTGCATCGGTTGCCGGTCCACCTACGTGGTCTTCGCCAGCTCCACCCTCCATTCCGGCAACTTGGGCGGCATCTCCGGCGCCGACGCCATCTGTCAAAGCCTGGCCGACGCCAGCAGCGCCAGCCCCGCCGGCACCTACAAGGCCTGGTTGGCCACCGACACCTACAACCCGCTGACCTCCGGCCTCTGGCCCGACGGCGTCTTCGTCAACACCCAGGGACAGGTGGTCTCGTATACGCTGGATGGTCTGAGCACCGATGACTACGACACCTGCCTGGAAAATGCCGTCCGCTATGATGAAAACGGAGCCAACCCGACATACACGTCGAATGTTTGGTGCGGCAACTGGTACATGGGAATTTCATCCCATCCCTATACCTGCCAGAGCTGGACCCTGGGCAACAATGTGGATGGTGAATTCGGCTGCTGTGGCAACTATTACGACTCCAACGCCAGCTGGACCTGCGCCGGCGGTCTGAACCCCTGCGACAACCAGCAGCACATCTACTGCTTCCAGGTTGAATAACCTGAATCTCCCACCCCCGGGAATTGCCAGGATCCATTCCCTGCGATAAGTTAGCGCCCATGCGCGCCGCCTTCGCCGCAGCCTATTTTTTCTCAGCCCTTGCAGCACTCAGTCTGGAGATGCTCTGGATCCGGGCCCTCGCCTTGCGCCTGGGATCCA
>JAUVAM010000046.1 GCA_030591745.1 Deltaproteobacteria bacterium | reverse complement strand
TAGAAAAACTCGTAGAGGACCTCGGCGGAGAGCTTTTCATCCGAGCCCAAGGCCCAAAGATTGAACAGCAGCCCATCCAAAGCCAAAACCAGGGCCACCACGATAAAACCCTGAGGACTGAACAAAGAGGCCTTCAGCTCTCGCCAGGCCAACAAGCCAACGCGACTCACGACCGTCCCTCCGCGTCACCGGTTAACTGCAGGAAAACGCTTTCCAAATCTCCGCCCGCGGCCTGAAGGCCCAAGAGCTCGAGTCCGGCCTCAACCACCGCCTTGGCCACCAGGGAGCGCATGTCCTTTTCACTATGCAACTCCAGCTTCAGGCTTTCAGTCATCGATTCGAGCCAGTGAATTTCGAAATCGTCCCCCAAGCCATCCAAAACCTGCTCCAGCATTTTCCTGTCGCCAGCCACCTCCAGGACAAGACGGGCCTTGTCGACGAAGCGACCGACCAGTTCTTCTTCGCTGCCCTGGGCAGCCAAGCGTCCTCGATGCACGACCAAAATGCGGTCGCAGGTCTGGCTTATCTCCGATAAAATGTGGCTGGACAAAAGAACCGTATGTTCGCCCGCCAGATGACGAATCAGAGCCCGCATCTCGACGATCTGGGCCGGATCCAAGCCCGCGATGGGCTCGTCCAGCAGCAAGATGGGCGGTGCATGCACAATGGCCTGGGCAATGCCCACCCGTTTCCGGTAGCCGAATGACAGAGTCTCAATTCGCTGGGACGCCACGTCATCGACATGACATTGCCCCATGACCTTTTTCACCTGTTCAACAGATTTGCGACGAGATACCCCGCGCAAACGCGCAACAAAAAGCAAGAAATCCTCCACCCGCATTTCGCCGTACAGGGGCGGTACCTCCGGCAAATAGCCGATGCGTCCACGCACAGAAAGCGGGTCGGCCTGGACCTCCAGCGAGTCCAAATGGGCCTGACCTCCGCTGGGGGTCAAGAGGCAGCCCAGCATACGCAAAAGCGTGGTCTTCCCCGCGCCGTTCAGGCCCAGAAGGCCAATGATCTCGCCCTGTTCAATCTCAAAGGAAATATCGTCCACGGCCTTGATGTCGCCGTAGTTTTTGCTTAAGTGGCTCGCAAGGATCATAGGCGCGATTTTTCATGTTTTGCTGAGTCTGTCAAGGCCCAAAAAAAACGGCCGGCCCCATCATCAGGGACCGGCCGTCAAAGTCATCTCAACAGAGCATCAGCTGGCTATCATCAAGCTCCAACTGTTGATGGTGCCCGTATCCTGGGCGGCGTGGTCAGCCACCTTCAGGGTCCAGGTACCGGCCGAATCCATGCCCACGAAGTCCGGCAAGTCGAAGCTTTTCTTGATGTCCGGCGCTGAGGAGCCGGACGCTTCTTGCACCAGGACAAAGATTCCGTCCGGGCCACTCAGTTCGATCTGAAGATCTCCACTGTAGCTGTGGCTGATGTCCACGGTCAGGCGCAGGCTCGAGATGCTGCCGCCCTCGCCCACCTGGATGGTGCTGGTCACGCCGGCGATGTCGTCGTCCGGGATGGCCGTGGCGGTGTTGTTTTCGAAAACCGAAGGTCCGTTTTGCTCGCAGATCGGCAGATCGATGCAATCCGGATCCTGGCAATCGGTTTCGCCGTCCAAGTCGTTGTCGATGAGGTCGTCGCAGATTTCCGGGTCAATCTGAGTATCCGAGTTGATCTGCAGGCTCCAGGTATTCAAGGTGCCGACATCGGGGGCACCGTGGTCGATGACCTTCAGGGTCCAAGTCCCGACCGAGCGCTTGCCCGAGAAACCATTCACCACGTAGGTGCGCTGCAGGTTGACGAAGGCCTCCACCCAAGGCTCGACGACCTGGACTTCCGTGCCGTCGGGACCTTGCAAGCGAATCTCCAAGTCACCGGTGTAATCGTGGGTGATGTCGACGGAGATGGACAAGGCCGAAATTTCGGCATCCACCGGCACTTCAATGGTGCTGGTCGCGCCCTCGGGATCGTTGTCCGGGATGTACTCAGAGGTGTCGTTGACAAAGACCTGGGGACCGCTCTGGCATTGAGGGGCCTCGACGCAGTCTGAGTCGTCGCAGTCCACGTCGCCGTCACGGTCGTTGTCCAGCTCGTCGCCGCAGATCTCGTCCGGCACTTCCACCTCGGGCACATCGGAGGCGTTGGCCGAAAGGTCACCATCTACGTAGTCATATGAGATCCAGCCGTAGCCGTCGCCTTCCGGGTTTTCCACGCCGAAAGAGCCGGTGCCCCAGCTGTTCTTGAAGAGGAAGAAGCCCTTTTCCATGACCGCATTGCCGTCGGCATCGACGATTTTTTCGCCTTCGGCGTCGCGCTTCTGGACTTCCAGATCGTCGTCCCAGCCCACCAGCAAGAAGCTATGACCAGCTCGTTTTTCCAGGCTCTTGGTCCTGTCTGTCGCGTTGGGGCTCAAAACGTAACCCTTGCGCTTGTATTCGGAGCTTGTGGGCAAGCTGGAAGATCCGTGATTCCAGGACTGGTAGAAGAAAGTACCACCCACGATCACGCCCTGGCGCTTGTTGATCATGAAGGCCTTGATGCTGTCCGGACGAGAAGAGACCCAACGACTGCGCGGCAGCTTCCACTTCTGTGCGCTCATGGCCGAATCGGGCGGTGCGCCATTGGTGTAGCACTTGGTGGGCTGGTCGTCGTCGCCGGTGCATTCGGGATCATTGTTGCTGTTCCATCCGCTGGCTTCATAGGGCCAGTCGGCTTCCGCAACGATGCCGTAACGGCTGATGGCCTGCAGGTTGGACGAAGCGTTGGAGCCGCCGCTGCGGGGGAAGGAACCCACCTCGAACTTCACCGACCATTGCAAGTACTGCTCGCTGAAGTCCATGTCCGTGAAGGTGCCTTCCTTGATGTACAGATGCTCCATCAAGGCCGCCGTGGAAAAAATGGAACAGACGCCACGACGTCCCTGGCTCTTGACCGAAGATTGCAGCTCGGTCAGCTCAACGAAGCGCTTGGGCACGATCTGGTCGGTTTTCTCATCGATCATGTCGGCCTTATCGGGTGCGCCGTCCATCAAGATGTCCAGATCACTCAGGGTCGCCTCTTCGGCTTCATCCGCAGTGTCCCCACAACCGAAAGCCGCCAATCCCAAAACCGCCAAAAACATCCACAACAGGCTTGATTTCCGCATGGTAAAAAGCCTCCTTAAATAATTGATTTTCGAATGTGCATTATAGCCACAAGCACCTTGACTTGTCACGTCTTTTCGCAGTGCGTCATCCCAACGCTCCACTTGGTCGGACCTTCGTGTTATGAGAAGGACGTGTTCGAACTGATATTCCTTGGCTCCGGCTCCCGAGGCAACGCCACCCTGATTCGCTGGGATCAGACCCGCTTACTCATAGACTGCGGTTTCACCGCCCGCGAGTTGAATCGCCGCCTCGCTGCCTTCGGCGAGCATTTGGATCGGATACAAGCCATCTGCATCACCCATGAGCACAGCGATCACGTGGGGGGATTGCGCGGATTGGGGCAGCGCGAGGATCTGCAAATCTTCGGCACGTCCAGCACCCTGCCGGCCTTGCGCTTAGGCAAACGCGGCCAAGCTGAAAAAGTGCCCATCCAGCCAGGTCGTTCTTTTCGGGTGGGCCCGCTTGAGGTCATGGCTTTCTCTACCTCTCACGACGCCTTGGACCCGGTGGGCTACCGCATCACCCTGCCGGACGGCCGCCACTTGGGCCTGGCCACCGATCTGGGCATACCCAACGACGAGGCCGTGGAGGCCCTGGCCGGCTGCGAGCTCATCGGGATTGAGTCCAACCACGATCCGGACATGCTTGAGCATGGCCCCTACCCCTGGGTCCTCAAGCGGCGCATCCGATCAAACAAAGGCCACCTCTCCAACCCCACCACGGCCGCCCTGTTGCCGCGCATCGCGGGCGATCGCCTGGAACAACTTTTCGCCATGCACTTGTCCGAGACCAACAACAAGCCGGAGTTGGCCCGGCAAGCGCTGCAAAAAAGTCTCGATCGCCTGGGGCTAAAGACCGGCTTGCGCATCATCGATCAGCACCAAGCCTCAAGCTATGGCAGGGGCTCGGGCCAGATGAAATTGCTATAATTATTGGTTTTGCGGCCAGTTGCCATCCACTGGATTCCAGACAAAAACGAAGAAAAGGGCCATGCTCGCCGTCGTGGCCAGGGCCGAAGCCGTCAAGGCCACCCATTTGCTTGCGTCGGTCTCATCCCGGGCTTCCACGTCGATGATCGCTTCAGCCGGCACATCCACCACGCATCCCGGGCCCAAATTGCAATCCTTAAGTTGGAACCGCAGGCTGTCCATCCCCCAACGCAGCACCGTTCCCTCCGTGGCCCCTGGTCCAAGCATCCGCGGCAAGCGAACGCCATCACCGTCGTCGACCACGATGCAGCGGTCCAGGTGCAACCGGACCGACAAAGGGGGCGTACGATCCGGATCGGTGGGCGGCAAGGTGCCGAGAGAGACAAACTGGCTGCAGCCCGATGCGGGCAGCAGAATAATAAGCAAAATGGCCAGACTTCGCTGCATGACGGCCATCCTACTCACTCTTTGGCCTTAAGACGAGCTTCATTTTCCGATGGGGGATGCCGGCGTCGTCAAAGATCGGTCCCTCTGCACAGAATCCGAAACGGGCATAAAACCCGATGGCCTGAGTTTGGGCGTCTAAGACAAGTCCTTCACATGCCGCGGATTGGGCCAGCTCCATTGCAGCCGACAGAAGAGCGGACCCCACTCCCCTTCCCCGCCATGGCCGCAACACCGCCATCCGTCCAATTTGTAGCCAGCCATTTCCCAGAGACCAAAGTCGAGCACAGGCAACAGGACGCCTATCTTGGTCTTCACAAAGCAGATGCAAGCTGCCTTCGTCTCGACCGTCCCACTCTTCTTCCGGCGGCACCTTTTGCTCATCGATGAAAACGACCTGCCGCACCAGCCGCAAGGCATGCTCATCGTTTGCCCAGGAAGCCTGGCGTGTTCGAAAACTCGATTCCATTTTTCAGCGGCCTCTAAGCCCTAAAGGATAAGAGGCTGCAAGCCGATGCCGGCAATGTAGAGCAGACCAAAGATCAAGCTTAGTTGGGCCACGGCGCCGTCCAGCGCCACAAAATCCATCGGCTTGGCAGGTGCCCGGCGCAACATCCCGCGCCTCATCAAACTCACGGCCAAGGGCAAAGCCAGAAGACTGAGTAGAGCGAGCCAAGGCATACGCGGCTCAAGCCCATCGAGCCAGCTCAAAGCCACCCAGGCCGCAACAAAGACAAAAGGGAAAAACAACAAGAAGGCAAAATAGACCACCGATGCCCGGTCACCCAGGCTGTTGGCCAAAGTATGGATGCCCCCCTCGACATCCGAGGGGATATCCCGCCAGTTGTTGGCATGCAGAATGGCAGTCACAAAGAGCCCGATGGGTACCGACCAAAGAACCGGCAACCAGGAAACCTGACCGGTCTGGCAAGTCCAGGCCCCCAAGGAGCCCAGCAGGCCGCAGCTTGAAAAAACCGCCAAATCCCCCAATGCGTAATGCTTCAGAGGCCAAGGGCCCAAGCTGTACAGCACGCCCAGCATGATGCCCGCCGCGCCGATGAACAACAGCGACCAACCCACCAACCAAACCAGGTAGAGTCCGATCAGAATGCCCGACGCGAGCAAAAACCAACCAGCCATCAGGGCCTGCTTGGGCTCGATCCATCCACGCACCACGGCCCCGCTGACCGGGTTGACTCTTTTATCCAAGCCCTTCTTGAAATCAGCCGCGTCGTTTAGCAGGTTGGCGGCGGTATGCAAAACCGCCATGCCCAACAGCGCCAGAACAAAGCGCAACCAGTTCAGTTCGACCCCGGCCATGCTCACCGCAAGCACGGTGCCGAAAATCCCGGGTACAGCCGAGGCGGGTATGGCGAAAACTCGACAGGCCACCCACCAACAACGAAGGGTCGAAGGTTTTTCCAGATTATCCATGTGCATGGTTTTGCCCCGCGCCAGAGCCGAGGTCAAGATTCATTTTCTTCTTCAGGGTAGTATTTCTCGAGACATACCGGACAAAGCGAATGACTTAGTTTCGCCTCCGAATGCTCCACCAAATATTGTTCAAGCTTGGTCCAGGAGTCCTGATCATCACGAATTCGATGGCAGTGCATGCAAATGGGAAGGATGCCTTGCAGGGTGTTGATATGCGCCGTGGCGTCGCTCAGTTCAGCCACCCGATCCGCCAGGGCGGTTTGTAGCTCGATGACGCGACGACCCACAGCCAGTCGGGCCTTCAGTTCGGATGCGTTAAAGGGCTTGACCAGGTAATCGTCGGCACCGGCCTCCAGACCGGCCACCACGTCATCTTTCTGCCCCAGGGCAGTCAACAAGATCACCCAGCGGGGACGCTCATCTTCCAGGGCCCGCAGCCGACGGCATATCTCCGGGCCGTCCAGGCCGGGCATCATCCAGTCCAAGACGAGCAACTGTGGCGCGTCGGCGACCTGCAGCGCTTGCCAGGCCTCCGATCCGTCTTCGGTGACTTGCACCTCAAAGCCCCACTTGCTCAGCATGGATCGCAGAAGCGTTCTCGAGGTGCGATCATCCTCGGCAATCAAGACGCGATTCGTCATGGCATTGCTCCGTTATTCGCTTTCAACAGATTTCAACAAGCCTTTCTCGCCCAACAGACCGTGCAGGCTGTCTAGATCTTTGTCCAATTTGCGGACTTCCACCATGGCCCGGTCCAGGGCGCCCGACTGGGCATGGCTCTCAATTCTGGCTGCTCGCTCCGTCAGCTGTTGTGCAGCCACCGAACCCGCGGCGCTTTTCAAAGAATGAGCCTGTCGGCGAAGGACCTCCAAATCCCCAAGCGCCGCACTCTTGCTGATCTGGCGAAGCTGAGCAGGGGCCTCTTCCATGAAAACATCCAGAATCTCCAGCAGCAGGTCCCGATCACCCTCCACCCGACTCAAGGCCGACCTTTCGTCGAAGATTTTTTCGCTTACGACCTGTGGGGCGATCTCCATGGCCTTGACCGAATCGACCGACCCAAGCCAGCGCTGCACGGTGTCGAACAAAGCCTGCGGTTCGATGGGTTTGGAGATGTAATCGTTCATGCCCACGGCCAAAAACCGCTCTTTGTGGCCGCCTAAGCTGTGGGCCGTCATGGCCAGAATGGGCACCTCGGCCTTGTCCTGACCTGCATCCCCCGCCCGAATGCGCTGGGTGGCCTCCATGCCGTTGAGTACCGGCATCTCCACGTCCATCAAGACCAGGTCATAAGACCCCTGGCGCAAGGCATCCACGGCCTGTTGGCCATCAGAGACCATCGTGATGTGATAGCCATATTTCTCTAAGAGTTTCCTAGCCACCAACTGGTTTGTGGGGTTGTCTTCGGCCACAAGCAGCGAAAGCCCCATCTCTTGATGTGCCAGTTGGGCTACTTTCGCCGCCTTCCGCGCATGATCCCGCTCAGCCGTGCCTTGTAAAAAACGCAGCAGTTGCTCTCGACGCAAAGGCAGGGTCAGCACTTCGGGCATGCCCTTCTCTCCGGCATGACGACATTCTTCTTCCGGGCTGCTGATCGCCCGCAACATGCCCCAGCGTTCCTCGGGTCCGGCACCATCCCGCGCCGCGCCGACCGCATCGCATTGTTCACCGACAAAAATCGGGTCGACAAAAACCACCTGGTGAGGAGCCTTGGTCTCTCGCTTTGCCAGAAGCTCGGCGGCACCCGCTTCCGGCGTCTGAGCCCAGTGGCAAATACAGTCCCAGGCATTGAGCAGACGACTCAGGTCTTTCAGCTTCTCGCCCTTTTCGGCCAACAAGAGAACACGGGTGCCGGACAAGCCGACCTCCCCAGCCTCGGACTCGCCTTCTTTTAACAAGGGAAGCGTAAGCCTGAAGAGGGTGCCTCGCCCTTCTTCACTCTCTACTTCGATGACCCCATCCATCATGCCAGCCAGTTGCCGACTGATGGCCAGACCCAAGCCGGTGCCACCGTACTTCCGAGTGGTGGAGGCATCTGCTTGGGTAAAAGCCTCGAAGAGCTTGTCTATCTTGTCGGCGGCTATGCCGATGCCTGTGTCTTCAATTTCGAAACGCAGGTGAATCTGGTGAGATGTCTCCTGCTCCTTGCTCACGGATAAAGACACGGAACCCGAGCGAGTGAACTTAATGGCGTTCCCCAAAAGATTGGTCACGATCTGCCTCAGCCGCACCGGATCTCCCCGGAAACGAATGGGCACCCCTTCATCGATTTGGCACAGATACGAAAGGCCCTTCAGCTCAGCCTGCACAGCCATGACTTGATTCAGTTCCTCTAAGAGATCGTGCAGGTCGAAAGCCACGCTCTCGATCTCCAAACGCCCGGCCTCGATCTTGGACACGTCCAGGATGTCGTTGATGATCTGCAGCAGGGCGCGCCCGCTGCTCTGCACGGCCTCGGCAAATTGCAATTGCTCGGGCTCAAGCGGCGTATCCAGGAGCAAACCGGTCATGCCCAGGATGCCGTTCAGGGGCGTTCGCACCTCGTGGCTCATGTTGGCCAAAAAGGTGCTCTTGGCCGCGGTGGCCCGCTCGGCATCCAGGCGTGCCTGGTCCAACTCATCGTTTTTGAGCCTCAACTCCTTGGCCAGCAAGCCCAATTTTTTGGCGTTCTGCTCAGCCTGCCGGCGCGAGCGATCCGCATCCTTCATCAAGTTGAGGCTGGCCCGGCGTTGCCGGTCCAACTCGACCACCTTTTCATCTACGGCATGCCGGGAGGCCTCCAGCTCCTTGTTCCGCAAATTGAGCAAATTGATGGCGCTGGCCGCCTCCTCTAAAGAAGCCCGAGTCTCTTCGCGGCCCACCATCAGCTCAATGCTGTGATCGTCGTCGGCGAAATCCTCCATCTCGAAATTCTCTATGTCCTCCGAGTTCTGCACATCCGGGTTGCCCAGAAAAACATACCCCCCCTCGCAGGTCAGCCAACGCCCCCGCAAGGCCAGGGCCACGGGGGTCACCTGCAGGGTTCCCCGATGAAGGAGCCCCAGCGAAGAGCGCAGCGATTCCAAATTGGGCTTGCCGCAAAGATCACACATAAATATTGCATCCAGGTTGCGCTCCGACCAATCGGGAAGGCGCCTGGCGATCGAGGGGCTGGCCCTGATCGGTCGAAGATTTTCATCCACGCGAAGCACGAAGGCCACCACCTCGACCAAGTCGTCAAAACCAAGCGTCAAACTTTCGAAAAGCCCGCTCAAGGAAACCTCTCCAGTACCGCGTACATCTTCGCCCCCTTATTCCACGATATCGTAACGCTCGCTACGCCCCAACTCGGCCAGCAAGTCGTTGACCTCGCTTTTGAGTTCGATCATTCGCAGTTCGCGGTCCACGGCGATTGAGTTAAACTGCGTCAACTCCGCCATGCGCTTGTCGAGCTCATGCTCCGTTTCTCGTCGAAGGGTCACGTCTTCCCCCGCGCCCAGGGTGCCCAGCGGCCGGCCCTCGGCGTCGGTGAGCAGCCGGTTCTGCCAGGCGATCAAGCGCTCCTCTCCCCGGCTGTTCAGCACCGTGTTTTCAAAGTAATCCAAGCCATCCTCATCGCCTCGCATGATCGACGCAAAGACTCGGCGAACCTCTTCACGTTGGGCCTCGGGAACAAACTCAAACCAGTCCTGCCCGAGCAACTCAGACTCGTTTTGGCCCAGGATCTCGGCCCCCTGGCGGTTGATCATACTGATTCGTCCTTGGGGGTCCAGTGCAAGCACAACCACATTCACCAAATCCAGGTAGTTCTGCGCACGATCTCTCTCTTGCTCCATGACCTTCCGCGCCTGCTCCAATTCGCTCAGGTCCAGAAAGACCTCGATCAGGCAGTTACGCCCCCCCAATTCCACCTGGATGACGGTCTTCAAAACCTGCACTTCAGCGCCGGAGGAGGTCACCAGACAACGCTCAGCTCGGTCAAGCGACTCGCCCCTGTCGGTGATGGGGCAGTTGCCTCGATTGGCCGGACAGACCAGTTGATGGCATTCGTGGCCGATGAGTTCGTGGGCCTTGTAGCCGGACAGATCCCTCACGAAGCGATTGGCGTAAAGGATGGCATGACTTTCCGCGTCCACAACCAGCACACCGAAAAACACCTGTTCCAAAATTTGGACAAAGCGAGGACCATCACTCAGAAGCGCCGTTGTGATGGCTGCAATTTTTTTCTGATCCAACAGAGGCTCGTTCATCCCCCCCTCCTTACTCAGCTCTCAAAACCTATATTCCAACTCCAAACGCAACCAATGGGCAGGGTTGGGCTCTCGTTCCGCCGTGGAAGCCCGGTCATCCAGCCAGGCAAAGACCTCGTAGCGCAGCTTGACCCGGAAAGTCCGATCCATCCAGTAGGCAGCCTCGGCGTACATCCAGAGGCTTTGCTCCAGATTGCCGTTGTCCGAAATGTCTTCAAACTTGTATCGCGCCCGAAGGCGCAGCCTGAGATCCTGGATGGGTCGATACATGACCACCAGCCAGGCCGAGCTGTCCTGACGCATCTTGTCGAGGAAATCATCCCCACCGTCATCCAACCAAGTGTGCTGTAGCTTGGCCGTAACCGACATGTTGCGCATGGGCAAAATCTTCATCTGACCGGCGATGCGAATCTTCTCACCCGCGCAAGGCACGGGCTCACCCTCGATGTTCTCAAAGGTGGTCTCAAAGCAATTCTCACGACTGGTCAGGGCCAAATCCCGGTCCTGGTACTGCACCCAGAGTCCAGGGATAAACCATTGCTCCACCTCGTAGTCAGCCCGCACCTTGAAGTCCACCTTGGGCAATTGCTCAGAAGGCTGCGTCCAGAAATCCGCGGTGGAGCGCAGCTGCAGATCACCGGTCTGGCCGTGGTACTTCAAGCGCAGGCCCGCCTCGTCTCGAGCCCTGTTCCCGTCGTAAACGTCGGCTGCCGAAATGGGCCGAGCGTAAGGGTTGGCGAAACCGCTGTCGTAGTATCGCAGGGCCGCCTCGAACTCTTGCTTGTACCAGGTGGCCACGGCCCGAAAAATGGCGGCGTTGCCACCGCCGGTCGGCTGAGAATCAAAACTGCGAGCGAAC
>JAUVAM010000150.1 GCA_030591745.1 Deltaproteobacteria bacterium | reverse complement strand
CACCACTTTCTCTACATCCGAGGTGATGTGCACGAAGTCCATGCGGGCGGGGACATTAAAGGTCAAATATTCGGTCTTGGATTTCATGGGAACGCTCCAATTCTATGGCGGTTTTCTGTTCCAGGCTTAGCATGGTCTCTCTCCAGCGCTCAAGCCTTCGTGCTCTTGACCCACTTCGGCCCCTGTGGTACACGACGGCCATTCAATTGACACAAACGTCAAGCAAGGGAGTATTTCTATGTCGGAACAGAAGGTCATGAACCGGTGGATCACCGTGGTGGGGGCCATTTTGATCCAGTTGGCCTTGGGCGCCATCTATGCCTGGAGTGTGTTCACCAAGGTTTTGACGGATCCGGGTGGTTTGTACAAGGTTTCGGCCGGTGAGACGGCCTGGGTTTTCTCCATTGGTTTGGCCACCTTCGCCGTGGTCATGGTTTTGGCTGGACGCTGGCAGGCCAAGGTTGGGCCCAGGCCGGTGGCCATCATCGGCGGCGTGGTTTTGGGCGTCGGCTACATCCTGGCTGGTTTCTTGGGTTCGTCTTTCTGGGCCCAGTTCGTGCTTATCGGCGTCATCGGCGGCGCGGGCATCGGCCTGGCCTACGTTGTGCCCATCGCCGTTTTGGTTAAATGGTTCCCCGACATGAAGGGCCTGATCACGGGCCTGGCGGTGGCCGGTTTTGGTTTCGGCGCCACCATCTGGGTCAAGGCCGGCGGTTCCTGGTTCGGCCTGGTTACCAGCCTGGATCTCTTTGGCTTGCCGCCTGTGCAGGCCACCTTTGTGCTCTACGGCGGCATTTTCTTCTTGATGGTGTTTTTGGGCGGACTGGTCATGGTCAACCCCCCCGAGGGTTACAAGCCCGCGGGCTGGGAGCCCCCCGCCCCTTCAGAGACAAGCAATGCCACGGGCGCCGTGGAGTTCACCTCCGCCGAGATGCTCAAAACTCCGCAGTTTTATATGCTGTGGCTGACCTTCATCTTCTCCGGTTTGGCCGGGCTGATGGTCATCTATTGCATCAAGCTCTTCGGTATCGATGCCTTGATGTTCGGCTCCGGCCTGACGGCCGTGGAAGCCGGCGCGGTGGCCGGTACGGCCATGGCTTTCTACGCCATCTTGAACGGCCTGGGCCGCATCCTTTGGGGCGCCGCCTCCGACAAGATCGGACGCAAGGCGGCCCTGGTGGCCATGTGTTTGTTCCAGGGCATCGCCATGGCGGCCTTTTACTTCGTGGGCTCTTACGAGATCGGCCTGATCGTGGGCGCTTCGATCATCGGCTTCAACTTCGGCGGCAATTTCGCTCTAGTCCCGGCCGCCACTGCTGACTTTTTCGGCAACAAAAGCGTGGGCCTGAACTACGGCTGGGTCTTTTTGGCCTACGGCGTGGCCGGCATCGCCGGACCTCAGCTCGCCGGTTACTTCAAAGACGCCGCGGTCGGTGCCACCGACGCTTCGGCCTGGATGATGCCCTTCTTCATCGCCGCCGCCACATGTGTCCTCGGCGCGGTGATCATGGCCATCGCCAAGCCCCCCAAGAAGAAGTCCGCATAAGCCAAAAGAATATTGACATCAGCTGGCTGGAAGCGTAGTTCTATCCGACTGTCGCTGGCGGTTCGCCCGGGCATCCCATGCCATGGACCCGTCAAGCGCATGAAACATGCGGTTTTATGGCCGCCCTACCACAAACAAGGAGCCGGACGATGAAGACGGAAACTTTCCGAGGACGAGATTATCTGACCCTGTTGGACTACACCAAGGAAGAGGTCGAGACCATTTTGGACGTGGCCTTTGAACTGAAGCGCAAGCGCGCCCTGGGTGAAAAGCATCACTTGCTGGAAGACAAGACGCTTTTTATGATTTTTTACAACCAGAGCCTTCGCACCAGGAATAGCTTTGAAGCAGGCATGACCCAGATGGGCGGCCATGCTCACTTCTTGGATCCTTCGAAGATTTACAAGCCTGCCAGGGAGGGTCACGAAGTGGCCTACTCCACCGAGCGTATTTCCGACGTCTCCCGCACCCTGGCCCACATGGGCGAGGCCATCGCGATTCGTTGCTACGGCGATCCGGTTGACTGGGAATACGGTGAGGCCCATGAGATCATCAAGGACTTCGCCAAGTGGTCCCACATTCCTGTCATCAACATGGAATGCGACAAGTACCACCCTTGCCAGGCCATGGCCGATCTGATGACGGTCAAGGAGAAGATGGGCACCTTCAAGGGCACCAAGTTCACCATGTCCTGGGCATACTCGCCCAGCGTACATAAGCCTCGCGCCGTGCCCCAGAGCGCCATCATCGCGGCGGCCAAGATGGGCATGGAAGTGACCTTGGCTCACCCCAAGGGCATGGATCTGGATCCTGAGGTTTTGGGTGCCTGCGAGCAAATGTCCGGCGACGCCGGCGGGTCATTCCGCGTCACCAACGACTTTGAAGACGGCCTGAAGGGTGCCCACGTGGTCTACCCCAAGGCCTGGTGCGCCACGCCTCTTTTCAAGGCGCCCGTGGGCTCGGAAGATCCCAAAAAGACCCAGGAAATTTTCGATGGGCACAAGGACTGGATCTGCGACAAGGCGCACATGGAAATGGCTGACAAGCAGGCCATCTACATGCACTGCCTGCCCGCGGACCGTGGTTTCGAAGTGACCGACGAGGTCCTCGACGGACCCCAGTCGGCGGCCTTCGACGAGGCGGAAAACCGCCTGCACGCCCAAAAAGCAGTCATGTCATTGATCATGAAATAAGCATTTTTTGTACTCAAGCAGAACTGTCGCCGGCCCCGAATTCCTCGGGGCCGGTTTTTTATGGTGTCAAAATCTTGCACAAAGCGGCTTAAGCCGTATTAACATGTGCTTATGAAAATGCACATCACAAAAGAATTCCTCCGCAAGTTACCCAAAAGCGATCTGCACCTGCATTTGGATGGCTCCATCCGCATTCCCACCCTCATCGAGTTGGCTCGGTCTTCCGGCTTCAAGTTGCCTTCCGAAACGGAAGAAGGCCTGCGGGAGCTGGTCTTCAAGGATCAGTATGCCAATCTGGAAGAATACCTCAGAGGCTTCGCTTGCACCGTGCCGGTCATGCAGACCCCGGAACAATTGGCCCGCGTGGCTTATGAATTGGCTCAGGACAACCAGAACGAGGGCGTGCGATACATCGAGGTGCGCTTTGCGCCCCAGCTCCACGCCCACGGGGACTTCGACACCATCGCCGTGATCAAGGCGGTCCATGATGGACTGGAGCGGGCCAAGAAAGAGTTTAACGCACGGGCCGAGGTGGCGGGCGGAGATGAACCACCCTTCGAGTACGGCATCATCGTATGCGCCATGCGCTTTTTTAATGAACACAGCTCTGCTTTTTATAAGACTTTCTTGGCCGCCCATCAGTATACGGATTTGGATTGGGTTACGGGTTTGGCTACGCTGGAGCTCGTGCAGGCGGCAGTTAAGGCCCGGGACGACGCAGGCTTGTCGGTTGTTGCCGTGGACTTGGCCGGCCCGGAGAAAGGCTATCCGCCCATTCACCACCGCGATGCCTATTTACTGGCGCAGCGGCATTTCTTGCGAAAAACCGTGCACGCCGGTGAGGCTTACGGGCCCGAGAGCATCTACCAGGCCATCACCGAACTGCACGCCGAGCGAATTGGTCACGGCACGTCCCTTTTGAATCCAGCGGCGATCCAGGACCCTGAGATTAAAGACCCCGCTGACTATGTGGCGGATTTGGCCCGTTTCATCGCCGACCGACGCATTACCCTGGAGGTCTGCCTGACCTCCAACCAACAAACCAATCCGGCCTACAGGGACATCGCCAAGCACCCCTTCGCCGAAATGATGCGCCAGCGATTGTCCATCTGTATCTGCACGGACAACCGAACCGTATCCAACACGACGGTGACCGACGAGCTGCACAAGGCGATCAGCGGCTTCGGTTTGGACAGGCGCTATTTGAAAAATCTTTTGGTATACGGTTTCAAGCGCTCGTTTTACCCAGGGGCATACTCAGAGAAGCGCAAGTACGTGAGGCGTTGTATGGAGTATTCTGAAAAAATCGAGGCGGAGCACTTCAAGGCCCAGGGTGTCGATGCGGTGCCGGAAAGAGCCGCCCTGGTGATGGAGGAAGACTAATCGCCGGGTAGCTCCAATTCGGATATCTTCTCATCGTTAATGAGGCCGCGTTTTTTGGCGTCGGCCAACATCTCATCCACATTGCCGTAGCGATAACCCTTTTTCTGCTTGACCGCCCGGCAGGCCGAGCTGACGGCTGAAGCACCCAAAAGTTCCTCGGCGTACAAAGCCAAAGCCATTTGACAGGCACCCTTGACGGGCACCACCCGTGGACCCAGCTCGGCGAAGTCTTGCGGATCGTGATTTGTCTCCAGGTGGATATAGATGCGACCCACCTGGCCGCGATTGGTCGGCAGCGCCGAGATGAGATTCTGAATGCCCTTGCGGTCGTCGGTGGGAACACCGGCTTGCACCAGTCGTTGCTCCAATTCGCCCGCGCCCAATTCCCCGGCCATGACCTCTGCATACAGGGCGAAGGCCTCGGCATCTTTTTCCACGTCGTCGCCGAAGAGATACTCGGTGGCGAGGGGCCGACTTTGGCGGCCGGTCAGCAGGGCCGAAAGCTTGAAGCCCAACTGATCTTTTAATCGTCCGGGCCGAAGCTGCATCAAGGTGCCCAACCAGTCCTTGAAAATGATGCCGTCCCACTCCACCCCGTCCAATAACATTTTTTTGGTGACGACTTTGCGAAGCTGCGGCGGACTTGCGGAGATGAAGTACAAAGGCGAACAGGCGAATTCAGCACCAGGGCCACGGCGCAGGCCTCTCAACACCGAGGGCATCCCCGGGATGGCCTGTTTGTCCACGGCGAACTCAATGGGGATACGGCCCAGGCCACCCAGGGAAGAGAATCGGGTGGATAGATAGGTTTTGTCGATGTCCCAGACGAAGACCGGACCTGTGTAATCGGGGGCGATCTCTCGTTGGTCTTCGATGCTCAGAGGGTACTTTTTTGTTTTCATGACCGTGGATCCCTATTGGTAACGCAGGGCCGCCAGCTCGGAAGACAGCCCCAGCTCCATGAGTTGAGCCACCGCGGCTTTGGGTGACACCTCTTCATAAAGCATGCCATAGACTGCTTTGACGATGGGTAGATCCAGGCCCAGAGTTTGGGCCCGCAGCCAAACCGCCTTGGTGGTGGGTACACCCTCGGAAACTTGGTTCATGCTCTGAATGATGTCATCCAGGCTTTCTCCTGAGGCCAGGCGAGAGCCCACCTGATGGTTGCGGCTTAAGGGCGAAGCGCAAGTGGCCATGAGATCGCCGATGCCGGCCAGGCCGCCGAAGGTGAAGACGTCCGCGCCGACCGCCACGCCGAAACGGGCCATCTCGGAGAGTCCTCGCGTGATAAGCAGGGCCTTGGTGTTGTCGCCGAAACCCAGGCCGTTGGCCACGCCGGCGGCCAGGGCGATGATGTTTTTGAAGGCGCCACCGAACTCGGTGCCCACCACATCCCGGCCGGTGTAGACCCGAAGTCGGCTGCCCATAAAGAGTTCCTGGGCGGCATGAGAGACCTGAGCGTAGCGGGAGGCCACCAGGGCACCGGCCGGATGTCCGGCCATCAATTCTCGGGCCAGGTTCGGCCCGCTCAAAACGCCGATTTTCAGCGCGCAGGTTTCTTCCTTGAGCACTTGGCTCATGCGTTTGAAACTGTCTACTTCGATGCCTTTGGTGGTGTGCACAATGATCTGTTCGCCGGTCAAATGGTCGCCAACCTGCCTTGCCACTTGGCGGAAAGATTTGGAGGGCACACTCATGAGAACGATGGGGGTACTCCGGACGCCCTGGGGTAGATCGGTGATGGCGCGCAGGCTCTCGGGCAGCTTGTGCTTAGGCAGATAGCGCTCGTTGCTGTGCTGTTGGTTGATCTCGTCGGCTTGCTCCTGGCGGCGCACCCACATGGCGACTCGGCGTTTGTTGTTGGCCAAGATGGTGGCAAGCGCCGTGCCGAAGCTGCCTCCGCCGATGACCAGAATTTCCAGTTTTTCCATCGCTGGCATGATGGGTTCCTCAGACCGCTTCGTCATGACCGACAAAGCGGTTTTGGTAGAAGAGCAGCAGGTTGCGATCTTCGTGAAAGAGCCTATCGCCGCGACGTATAAGGGCGGGGTTGTGATGGTAAGTGGAGAGGTGTTTTAATGCGTGGCTCATAATCTCCACCGGATCGCCCGCGGCCAGGACCGGATCCAGCCAGAGTCGTCCTGCGCTTTTTGCTCGAGCCATCTGGTCTATGCTTCGCTCCAGGCGGTGGTAAACCTGGGTCAGGGGCACATGATCATGCTCGCCGCCGGTGCGCAACAGACGGTAGAGATCCATGTCCGGGTTGAGTTCTTTGAGGAGCGAAAAGACCGTCCGGCTGACCAGATGAATGGGTTTGAACATGGTGTCGCGCTTGTAGGCTTGGGCCACGGCCAAGGACAGTTCTTTCGTGTATTCCTGATCCCGTTGGGGTTCAAGGTCGGGCAGGCCGGCTGCATTTTGTACGTAACGCTCACGATCCACCGTCCGGCCACGGGCGTCGATTGAGCGGCCTTCGTCGTCCACCGGATTGCCGAAGACATCCATGGGCCGGGAGATGACCATGTGGATGGTGGAGTGCATTGAGAACATGCGGTCGACGAAGTCCAAGATGCGCTTGGGCCGGGAGAACTCGTCGTCTTCGATGATGTAGCGGCTTTTGCCCACGTCTTTGAGGTGATCGCTGATGAGGGTCTCGGCTTCTAATACCAACTGGTAGTTGATGGTGCAGGGCACCACGAAAATATCGGGTTTTTCGATTTTTGCCCGCAGATTGTGGATGTAGGCGTTTCCGGCCATGCCCAAGAGGCCCAGCTTGAGTTTTTGCTCCACCGAACCGGAGCGTGAGCGGGTGCCCCCGGGGAAGAAGAGGTTGTGGTAACCCATTTCCATGCTGTGGCCGGCATAGGTTTTAAGGACGTTTTTGTAAACCGGCGCCCGTTTGCGTCGATCGACTTTGTAGGCGCCCAGGTTGTGCATGAAGAAACCCATCAGCTTGTTCGCGAAAAGATTGAGACCGGCTCCGTAAACATAGGGGGGGAGACCCAGGCGATGCAGACCAAAGCCCACCAGGATGCTGTCCAAGTTGCTTGAATGGGTGGGGACCAGTACGGTGGTGCCGAGCTTTGCGACTTTCTTCAGGACTTCGGTCTCACCGGTCACAATGAGCTGATTGTCCAAGCGGGTCAGGCCGTTGGGCAGGGCTTGCAATAGCTTCAAGGGGCTCATGGCATTGAACATCAAGTTCAGGGCCGGCGGCAGTACCCGAGTGGCCAGTTGATAGACCTTGGGATCGAAGTGGCCCACCACCTCGTCGGCGAATCGCCGGATGATGGCGCGCAGCAATTCTCGTTGCCGGGCTGTGTCGGCTTTGAGTGCTTCTTTGGCCACGCCGTCGTAAAACCCCGACCAGGATTTACGGAGTTTTTGGTTTCGCTCTTTCTCCAGTCGCTGCCGCTCATGGTAGATGGTGTCGAAGATGGCTTGTTCTGGATCTTCGCTCCAATTATCCAAGACCCGCTGGGTCACCTCGGCCAAGACTCGCTGTTTGTCTTTCGCTTTCACGCAGAAACCCCTCATTAAGTGGATGGCCCACCATCCCGTGTTCCAAATCCGGAGTCAAGCGAGCAAAAAAAGACCCGATTCTT
>JAUVAM010000134.1 GCA_030591745.1 Deltaproteobacteria bacterium | reverse complement strand
TACCTGGCCGTGGCCATCTGGTATCTCTTCCAGCATCGCGCGGCCTGGAGCCCCCAGGCCGCCGTGGGCAAAACCCTGGTCTCAAGCTCCATGATCGATCGCGTGGCTCAGGATCTGGGCCGCCCCCTGTGCGAGGTGCCCGTTGGCTTCAAGTGGTTCGTCGACGGCCTGCTCAAGGGCAAGGTTGCCTTCGGAGGCGAAGAAAGCGCCGGCGCCTCGTTTTTACGCCAAGACGGCACGGTTTGGACCACCGACAAAGACGGCATCTTGCTCGATCTCCTGGCCGCCGAAATCACGGCTCGCCTGGGCAAAGATCCGGGCCTAATCTATGAAGAGCTCACCCAGCGCTTCGGCGCGCCGGTCTACGAACGCATCGATGCTCCGGCCACGCCCGAACAGAAAGCCGCCCTGAAAAAACTCTCTCCCGAAGCAGTGCAAGACGACGAGCTGGCCGGCGATCCCATCCTGGCCAGGCTGACCAGGGCCCCTGGCAATGACGCGCCCATCGGCGGCCTTAAGGTCGTCACGGAGCAGGGCTGGTTCGCGGCTCGCCCCTCTGGCACCGAAGACATCACCAAAATTTATGCCGAGAGTTTTCGCGGTCCCGATCACCTGAAACAAATTCAGGCCGAGGCCCAGGAGATCGTCCACCGGGCCGTGTCGAGTGAATAACTCCGTCAGTTAAAAATCGACACCTGCTCACCGTACTCGTTCATCATCCGGTTGGCCAAACCCTTCATCATGAACAAAAAGCGCTTGAGCATATTGGGGTCAAAACGGTGCTTGAGCTCTGAGTTCATTAGCGTAAGCGCTAGTTCAGGGCTGTAGCCCAGACTGACCAGTTCATCGTAACAATCCGTGATGGCCAGGATGCGGCTGTAGACCGTGAGTTCAGTGAGTTTCTCCACCATGCCCACGTTGCCCTTCAGATCCTTGTAAGCACGTCCGTATTCGGTCTTGTGATCGAAGGCCGCCACGACCACATGCAGCGTACGCCGCGAAAGATCCCGCATACGCAAAAGGCGCTGGACCGAATAGAGACGCAACATGGCCATGCGTTGCTGCTCCTCTTCACTTAAGCCCTCGCTCTTGGCCATGATGTCTTCCGGCACATCAACACAGCCGATGTCGTGAAAGAGAGTCACCATGCCCAACTCGCGCAAGCGCTCTTTGGGGAGTCCGGCTTCCTGGCCAAATACGATGGACATCAAGGTAACGTTGACCGCGTGAAAGGAGCGATCGCCGGACTGGTGGTTGACCGACATGACGCCCAAAAAGTTGGCGTGATGACCATGAACCACATCCACCAAATCCTGGACCAGACGCCCGGCTCTGGCCATGGGGATCTTGGGCCCTTGCCCCCGCTGTCCTTGCATGAATTTGTGCATGAACAGGACGGCCCTGGCATAGGCCAACAAAGCGTAACGCTTGCGGTCCAGCCGCTTGTTCACGTCCTGCTCGTCCTGATTCTCAAGAATCTCTTGGATTTTCTTGAAGCGTCGCAACTTCAAGGACACCAACTTCTTGGCCGAAACCCCTTGCTCACCCGCCTGCTCCTCGTTCTCCTTTGAAAAAATGAAAATGAAGTTGCGTAGCTCGCTCAGACTCACCGACTGATCGAGCAAAAACCCACCCACATCCTTTTCTTCCAGCTCTTTGTGCAGGAAGCGCACGTTCTCCAGGGACTTGGAATCCATGCGAAGCAGCATGTTGTTCAGGTAGAACGAACTGCCCGCGGCCTGCAGGTCCACCTTGCCGTCCATGGCCACGATGGTGTTGATGGTCTGCTTGCATTGATCCAGGGGGCGATGAAAAATGGCGTTCTCCGAATCGTAGAGTTTCACGTTGCGGATCAACATATACAGGGAAGCCACCAGCGAGTGTCCCAGATCCTGCAGTTTCTTGTCATACCCGCGGGCGCTCTCGAGATTGTCACCATCGGCGTTTAGGCCTTGTTGCGTTCCAAATTTCTCAGCCATGAGACTCCTCCCCCTGCTCCCCGCCTGCTCCCTTGGCCTCTGAAACTTTCACTCGTGCCTTGGCCAAGGCTCGCTCCATGTATGCCTTCAGTTCCTTGTCTTTGACGCCCGCCTTCAACTCCCCGTCGATCACCTGCAGACCCACGAGGCTGCCGGACAGCGCCAGGGTGCTGATAAGGGCCCGTTTCTGTTCCAGCATGCGCTTCTTATTAAAGAGGCTGGTTTCCCGTAGTTTTTCCCGAAAAAAAGAGGCCGCCTCAGGCGCAAAACTGTGAGCGTAGGCCACAAACAAGGTCGATTGCTCCCGGGGCGAAAGCGCCTCAAAGCCCGGATCGTCGATGCGTGCCCGGAGCAGACCACCGGACTGACTGGGGGCGAAGGTAGGCAAGTAACGAGTGGCCACCACGCGTACCTGCGCATCCTTGTCGTTGAATGCCTGCATGATGTCTTCTTTGCTTGAGAGGTCACCTGCCTCGCCGATGGAGCGCACGGCCTCCAGGCGGATCATCATATTTTGATGCGTGAGCAATTGACCTATGATGGTCAACTTGTCGGGTGGGTTTAGTGCTTCGATGATGCCCAGGAGATCCCTCACCATATTGGGGCTGGCACCCCCCAGCCTGTGAACGAATTTCTCCAGATGGCTCACTCCGTAGCGCAGCAACTGCTGGGCTATCAGATCCCTGGCCTCCTTCCGATTGAGCTTTTCTAAGACATCCAGCAATGGAATCAGCGCACCTTCTCCGAGCTGCTCTAGATAACGGCGCACGGCATCGGCGGTTTGTGGGTTGGCTGACTCCAGGATGTCCCCGATCTGAGAGACGCGTTCAGCGTCTCCCATGCGGGCAAGAAGACCCTGCCCGACCTTCTGCACCAACTGCTTGCACTCGTCAAGCAGAGGCTGGCCCATCAAGGCTTTGAGGCTGTCCACCAGGCGCACGACGCGATCCAAATCGGCCTCCAGGATGGCGGCGTCCAGCATCTGATAGGCCAAATCCTCCAAGGCCTGCCCCAATTCCTCGTCCACCGGGTATTGCAGCAAAAGCACCATCAACTCAATGAATCGGGGCATGAGCAAGCTTTGTTCATCTTCACTCAGTTCATCCAGCAGGGTCTTTTTCTGATGCTCTGTGGCCACCTCTCCTTTGACGTTCATACCAACTGCCTGGGTCACGTCGTCCAGTTCGGCCTCCAGATCATCCAAGTTCAGCCGGGCGATGTTGAACACGTCGGCGTTTTGGGACGAGAGCCCTTGATGCAAGTATGCCAAGATCTTTTCAACCTCCACCTTGGCCTGCTCGTCGGACTCACCCGATACCGAAAATGAATCCACCACCACGTACTCAATGTGACCAAACTCTTTCTCCCAAAGCTGACCCACCAAATCCGTGCCCTCGTCCTGGCGGGCACCGCCGATGCAGACCAGGCTGAAGTCCAGAAGCTCTTCTATTTCTAATCCGACTCGTAAGATCAGCAGGCGCACTCCCTCCCGATAAAAACGAAAGGCCAGATTTTGATCACTGAGTTCTTCTTCGTAAACCGGGTGCTCACCCAACCTGAATCGAGCCTCGTCAATGCTCAAACTCAGCATTTCATGCGAGGCGAAGTAGGGTTCTAAAGACGCCAGCGCGGGCTTCAAAAAATCAAGAAAGCGGGCCGTGTCGTGGCGATACATGCTGATGGACTTCCAGCCCTTGCGTAGCTTGGAGAAAAAATCCTTAATCTGCGCCGGGCCCTCGTCTGACGCTTCTGGCCCCTCCGGCTCCATCTCCAGGTCGATATCAAGCGACATGCCATCTTCGTCGTGCATAAGCCCCTCTTTTCCTCTTTTCCTCTGCCCCGACTACGCCTGCTCTGGCAGCAAGGACCACCGGCCCTTGGCCTCATCGTAACTGGAGGTTCGGACCTGCAGTCCATCGCCCACCCGAAGCCGAAGCTTGCCGCTGGAAGAACTCAACTCCACTTCGTCATCGTCCACCGACAGACGCTCACCCATTTCCTCGGCCAACTCATCCAGGTAAATTTTCAGCTCCACGGGCGGCGAATCCAGCTCCACGTAGGCGCGATTCCTGCCCAGACCGAGCACCGTTGCCTTCCGTATCGGTCGGTCTTCAAAATCCTGCAACAGGTCCGCCCGCAAAAGCTGATCCACGGCAAGCTTCAGCGCCCGCTTCTCCACATCGCGCTGAATGCGCTTGGCGCGATTGGCGCTCTGGATGATTTGCTCACGCAGGGCTTCGTCTTCCGCTGCCGTCAATCGCGGAGACTCCAGGCCAAGCATTTCTACGGCCTCTTTATGGGTAAAGATGCCGACGATCTCGCGCATGGGAGATGAAAAGCGACTGTAGGCCTCAACCCGCAAGGCATAATGCTGTCCCGGTTCCGCCTTGAACATCGAGCGCTGATTGCACAAGAGGATCTGCCGCTCGATGGCGTGGCGCAGGCGGGCGTGTTCAGCGCCTTTGGGCAGGCGGTCCAGATAATCGGCCAGGCTCTCTTTTTCACGCCGCCAAGACCACAAAGCGCTATCCAATTCATGCAAGGCGATCATCCGCTTCAGGATGCGCTGCAAGTGATCACGAGCCGCCGGCGGCGGCGCATCGTGCACCCGAAAAATCGGCTGCACCAGAGGACCCTTGCCCTGCTCCAGCAACAAGCGGGCCCCCTCGGTGTTGCAAAGCAAGGAAATCTGCTCATTGTACATGCTGCAATCGTTGCGGGCGTGGCCACGGATGGCCAAGCGTACACCGTCCGGGTCGGTGTGAATGTCGATCTCTCGTCGATTGAACTGCACTACGTTGCGCGCCCGGGCAAGACCGATGCGCAACTCACCCACTTCACGGAGCAGGTCTAAGACCTCCGAATAGGCCTGTCCAGACAGCGGGCTTTCCGCGGGACGATCGTAAAACGCCTGTACACCATCATAGGTGAGTTTTGCCCGTGAGTGAATCAGGCATTGAGCCAGGCTCGTGTCCAGCACTTGCCCCTTGTCATCCAGGCGCATGCGAAAGACCAGGGCCCGTCTGTCCAGACGAGGATTCAAAGAGATCAGTCCCTCGCTCAATGCGGGAGGCAGCATGGGCACGGAAAAACCAGGCAAATAATATGTCACGCCGCGCCTGCGGGCTTCCTCGAACAGGGCGGTGCCCGGCTTCACATAGAAAGCCGCGTCGGCCAGGGCGTAGTCCAGCAAATATCCGCCCTGCCCCCCATCAGCCCGCCGCAGACACATAGCCTGGTCCAAGTCCCTTGAGTCTTGGTTGTCTATGGTGACGAAAGGCAAGTCTCGCAGGTCCTCCAGCTCGGCGTCCTTCAGGCCCCCGTCGCCTGCCAGCATCGCCTCCAGTTCAGAGCGAACCGCCGCGGGATAGATCGGATCGATCTCGTGGTCTTCCAGTATTTCGTAGAAGGCAGCAGCGGCCGTGGCCGGTTCGGCCAACACCTTGGCGTCGAGCACCCGCCTGTCATTGTCCACCTCTAATGAAACGATGGTGCCCACCGGCAAAAGAGGCAAATCGATGACCCGCATCGGCTGAGCCCTCGCCTTGCCAAAAAGAGGCGAGACCAGGTCTTTGTCCGAAGCGGCCAACACGCGAGCCGTCAATATTTCCACTTGGATTGGATTCATCCTTGCATCATACCCGTCCTGCCAAAACAGGCAAAGGTCGCAATCGACGCCACATATTGCCGCCCAAAACATTGGGCCCATGCCCAGGAAAAACACCCTGGATCTCCAAAGACTCAAGTCGAGCCATGCTGCGTCGATAGGCCCTTCCGTCCGTGAGCAGGGGGTTCCACTCACCGCCTCGAAAATTGCGGAGGGTATCGCCGGTGACGAGAAAACCCGCTTCCTCATGGAGCAAACAGATGGCCTCATCGGCGTGACCTGGCGTATGCAAGACCCGCCACCCGGGTAGTCCCGCCAAAGCATGACCCTCCCTGAGGGCGGGCCCAAGCTCGGCGGAGAAACGATTGGCGCTCCACGGAAAACCAAAGCGCAAGCCCTCGGCCCGGTCCTCGGGTGCGATCAAGGGAGCCCCTTGCCACAGCCAGGTATGCCAAAACAAGCGCAGACTCCACAGACCAGGACCCCGCAGCCTGGCCCCGCCCTGGGCCGTGGCATGAGCCAAGGGATGCAAACCGACTCGAGCGCCACGCTGCTTGGCGATCCGATCAAGCCCCAGGCAATGATCGAAATGCAGATGACTGGCCAACACCCAGGCGAGCGGCTTGCCCAACCAGGCCAACACCGCCTCTATCAAGGGGAGATCGGCGTTGGAACCCACATCCACCAAAGCCAAACAATCCGGGCCCACCAAAACATGGGTCATGCAGTAACGCCCTGGAATGCTCACCACGCAAGCGTCTGCCGCCTCGATCCGCTCCAGGCTCGGCGGCCCGGCCGGACAAAAGCGCAGCGCCAGGGGGGGCGGCAAAGGCATGGACAATGGCGGGATGCTAACCCGCATTGAGGGCAGGCTCATACCTCTGTTCATATATGCCAATGGCTCTGGATCGCAAGGCCAAGGTGCTGATAGCCTCCCGGCAGGAGGAAACCACCATGATTCGAATTCACGTCTTGCCTGTCGCTTTGATTTCCATTCTGGCTCTCGCTTGCAGCTCGGGTCAGGACGATCCCACCTCGGTCTGCATACCCAACCCCTGCACTGACTCGCACCGCACGGTCTGCGTAGACGATCAGGGGACCGCCCGCTGCGACTGCGACGAGGGCTACACGCTGGAAGACGGTGCTTGCGTGACGGAGACCACCGACCCTTGCTCACCCAACCCCTGCACCGACGCCCACCGCTCAATCTGTGTCGACGATGCGGGCACGGCCCGCTGTGACTGCGACGAAGGCTATGCTCTTGAAGACGGTGCTTGCGTGGAAGAGACCACCGACCCGTGCTCACCAAATCCTTGCTCTGACGCCCACCGCTCGGTCTGCGTGGACGATCTGGGCAGCGCCCGCTGTGACTGCGACGAAGGCTATACTCTTGAAGAGGGTGCTTGCGTGGAAGAGACCACGGGCGACTGTCCCGCGGACTTCCAGTGTCGTGCCGATTTTTGCGTACCCACGGACATGAGTCAGGAACAATGCCTGACCGACGCCGATTGTCGAGTACTCGACCCGACCGCCGACACCATCTGCAACGCGGCGGCGGCCGGCGGTATTTGCCTGGATTGCGTGGACGATCTCGACTGCCCGGGGGCCACGATCTGCAATCAATATGGCAGCTGTGCTTTGACTTGCGACTCAGACGACGAATGTCCCCACGGAGATTGCTACAGCAGCTTCTGCGGACAAGCGCAATGTGTCAACGAAGAAGATTGCCCTGAAGGCACCACCTGTATCGACGAAGACCAAAACGGCCAAGGCATGTGCATGCGCATTCCCTGCGTCGAAGTCGACTGCTCACCCACCAAGCCGGACGGCGAATGTCCCGAGGGAGAAATCTGCCTCAACGGGGCCTGTGCCGGCTCATGTGATCCCAACCCCTGCGGCGCAGACCTCAACCGAAACACCTGTGAGCTGGACGAAAGCAACCTGCCTCGCTGCGTCTGCGACGAGGGCTACACGGAAGACGAGCATGGGGCCTGCGTCCCCGCGAATTGTCCGGTCGGCTGGCTCTGCGACCACGGTGTCTGCGCCGACAGGGATCAACCGGCCTTTCAGTGCACCGAAGATGCCGATTGCGGGGGCTCGCTGACTTGCTCACCTTCGGTTCCCGGGGGCACTTGCAACGGCTGCTCTGCCGCCGCCGTTTGCCCGAATGGCTTCGAATGTCTGGCCGGCTACTGCCTCAGAACCTGTGAAGGCGGCTGCCACCCGGGTACGGTTTGCAGCGGTACCTATTGTGCAAAGATCACCTGTACCGGGGCCGACGGCGAATGCCCGGATGGCACCACCTGTATCGATACCGGCAGCGAGATGCTCTGCCGTTCTATCGCCTGTGATTAAGTAAGGCTACTTGAGCAACTTCCGAATACCCCGCAAGGCCTGGCGGGTCCGCTGTTCGTTCTCGATGAGACTGAAGCGCACGTGGCCATCTCC
>JAUVAM010000072.1 GCA_030591745.1 Deltaproteobacteria bacterium | reverse complement strand
GCAAGCGTACCCATCCGGGCAGTCCCAGTCATTGACGCATTCCGGCTGATAAAGACAACGCCCGTCCACGCAAGCGTATCCATCCGGACAATCCCAGTCATTCCAGCATTCCGCAAATTGACATTGCCCATTCACACAGCGCCCCATTTGGCCCATGGGGTCGACGCAGTCGAAATCCGTCTCGCATTCGGGCTCAACAACGCACTGACCGTCCTGGCAGACACTGCCCGGCGGACAGCTCACACCGGCGCAAGGATCGTAAACGCAGGTGTTGTTCTGACAAACGTAATTGACCGGGCAATCGGCATCACTCTGACAGACCTGCACGCAGGCACCCATGACGCACCACTGCCCGGCAGGACAATCCTCATCATCGATGCACTGCTGTCCCATGCAGATCCCATTGACACAGTACTGATCCGCGGGGCAGTCATCATCTCCATAACAAGTATCGCGCACGCAGGCACCGCCTTCGCAATGCCATCCCGCCTCACAGACCACGCTCTCGCAGGGATCGTGGTAGACGCAAACACCATATTCACACTGGTAATTGGTCCCGGGGCAATCGGAGTCACTATTGCATTCGGGGGAATAAACGCAGCGACCCTCTTCGCAGCGATACAAATCCGGACAATCCCAGTCACCCCAACATTCCGGGCTGTAGATACAAAGACCATCCTCACAGGCATAGCCCGAGGGACAGTCACCATCGCTCCAGCATTCCCAAGAGGGCTGGCAGAAGCCGTCGTCGCAAACGTAGCCCTCGGGACAATGGTCCGCATCCAGGCACTGCACGCAGACATGGCGGTCCGGATCGCAAAACGGCAGACCCGAGCAATCCTCAGGCCCATCGCAGCCCGGCCTGCATGTACCGCTGTCCAAGTCGCACCAGGTGCCCGGCGGACAAGAATCCTGTGTGCACATTTCCGAAACACAGCGATTGTCAACACAGCGCATGCCATCGGGACAATCTTGATCGCTCATGCATTCGCCGCTGAACTGACATCGGAAATCAACGCAGACATAACCCGCGGGACAGTCGGCCGAAACTCGGCACTCGCCGATAAAATGACAACGACCATCCACGCAGGCAAAACCCGGACCACAGTCCGAATCCGTGTTGCATTCCGCGGCGTGTTGACAATATCCGTCCACGCAAACCAGTTGACCCGGACAATCCCAATCCGTCTCGCATTCAGGAGCCGGCCAACACTCACCCTGTCGGCAGACATAACCCAAGGGACAGTCGGCGTCGGACTGACACTCCGTCTCGTAGACACATCGATTATCACGGCAGACATAGCCTGGTGGGCAGTCCCAGTCACTCCAGCATTCTTCCTGTCCCACGCATTGCCCATTCTCGCAGACCGTGCCGGCGGGACAGTCGTCGTCTGTCTGACAAGCGCCCATAAACTCGCAACGGCCGTCGAGGCAAAGGTGCATGGGCGGGCAATCCGCGTCTTCAAAGCACATGGGGCAGGTTCCCGAGAGGCCCTGGATGTCGGTGCACGGCTCCCCGGACGGACAACCGGGTCGATCACAACAAAAATGAAGCATACTGCTGATGACGCAAAACCCATCCTCGCAGGGCACGCCCTGCTCGCAGTCACAGTCCACCTGGCATTCGGGCATCCAGGGTACACATCGACCGGCCACACAATGCTCATCCGTTTCGCAGTCGGCGTCAGTTGTGCATTGAGGAGAATACACGCAACGACCATCCAAACAGATGTAGCTCGAAGGACAATCTCCGTCCACTCGGCATTCGGGCGCCAACTCGCAGCGGCCGTCTACGCATTCGTAGCCGTCCGGACAAGAGCCCAACTCGCAGGAAGGCGGTATGCAGATCTCGTCTTCGCAAATCAAATCACCCGGGCAGTCCAAATCGGTTTCGCATTCAGGCGGAATGACCACGCATTCCCCAGCCTCGCAGGCGTAGCCCCAAGGACAATCTCCGTCATCCGCGCAGTCGGGCACCAGGGTGCAAGCACCATCCGTGCACACGTAACCCTGGGGACAGTCCGCATCCGAGGCGCAGGGTCCAAGCGGCGGCAAGCAAACGCCATCCACGCAAATCTCATCCCCCGGACAGTCGCTGTCGGCATCACAAGCCGCCGGCAGGCAACGCTTGTGCCCATCTCCAATGTCCATACACGAATAGCCGTCCTTGCAGTCCGCATCCACCTCGCAAAGATCCGGCAGGGTTCGACCGCAGTTGGCCAGCAAAAGCAGGATCCCGGCCAGCCATGCACAGACATGGATCATCCGATTCAATTTCATGGGAACGCCTCCATTGGCCTATTTTAGCCCAGCCGGCCTCCTTCGGGCAAGTTGGGCTATCCCAACAAAAAAGACAACCTCAGTCCTGAATACTTGCCCTGAAATTGCATATTTGGCTACAATGCCGCCATCTTCATGCTGAGGGAGTGTCCATGGACGCAGTTCTTTTAGCCCGTATCCAATTCGCGATGACCATCGGCTTCCACTTCATCTTTCCCCCCATCACCATCGGCTTAGCCTGGCTATTGGTCATGGTCGAGTGGCGCGCCTGGCGTAGCGGCGACGAGATCTGGAAACGCATGGGCTTGTTCTTCGGCAAAATCTTTGGCCTGACCTTCGCCATCGGCGTGGCCACGGGCATCGTCATGGAGTTCCAATTCGGCACCAACTGGGCTGGATACTCGCGATACGTGGGCGACATCTTCGGCGCGCCCTTAGCCGCGGAAGCCCTCTTCGCGTTTTTCCTCGAATCAAGCTTCTTGGGCGTGTACTTGTTCGGTCGCAACCGGGTATCGAAACCCGTGCACTGGTTCTCCATCCTCATGGTGGCCGTGGGTGCCACCATCTCGGCTTTTTGGATCATCGCAGCCAACTCCTGGCAACAAACCCCCGCCGGCTTTGAAATCATCGAGGGCAAGGCCGTGCTCACCAGTTTCGCCGACGCCATTTTCAACCCCTCCACCTGGCCCCGGTATTTCCATACCGTGGTGGCCGCCTTGACCACGGGTGCCTTCTTCATGGGGGGAATCTCGGCCTGGTTGTTGCTGAAAAAGACCGGGGTAGAGGTGGCCCAAAAGTCGCTCAAGCTGGCCCTGGTGTTTGGCTTTGTGAGCAGCCTGTTGTCCATCTACCCCACCGGACATTGGCACGCATCCCAGGTGGCTGAGACCCAGCCGGAAAAGTTCGCCGCCATCGAGGGTCTTTACGAAAGTCACGAAGGGGCACCCCTGGTGCTTTTCGCCATCCCCACCACCTCGCCGCCGACACTGCACGGCACCCTCGAGATCCCCAAGCTGCTCAGCTGGCTGACCTTCGGCGACTTCGACGCCCCCATCAAGGGCCTGAATGACTTTCCGCCGGAAGATGTGGCCCAGGGGGCCGAGCTGTGGTTGAGCTTCGTCTCCTTTCACAACATGGTGGCCCTCGGTATGTTTTTCTTGGGCGCAACGGCCCTGGGCCTCTTTCTCATGTGGCGTCGCAAGCTGTTTTCCTGCCGATGGTTCCTGTGGATCCTGGTCCTGGGCACGCCCTTGCCCATCGTCGCCTGTGAGCTGGGCTGGGTTGCCGCCGAGGTCGGTCGTCAGCCCTGGGTCGTATACAAGCTGCTGCGCACCGCCAACGCCGCCTCGCACAGCGTCAGCGCCGGCGAAATCCTGTTCAGCATCATCCTCTTCGGTTCCATCTACCTCATGCTGGGTGCCTTATGGCTCTTTGTCCTGTATAAGAAAATCGCCAAGGGGCCTGTGGCTGAGGTGATGCCATGATCCCGGAACTCCACTGGCTTCAGCTGGCCTGGTTCCTGCTTTTTGGTGTGCTCATCGCAGGCTACGCGGTATTGGACGGCTTCGACCTGGGTGTGGGCATCTTGAGTCTTTTCGGCCGGAGCGATCACGAGCGCCGATTGCACGTCAACGCCATCGCGCCGGTCTGGGACGGCAACGAGGTTTGGCTGGTCACCGCCGGCGGGGCGCTCTTCGCCGCCTTTCCTCCTGTATACGCCACCGTCTTCTCGGGCTTTTACTTGCCCTTCATGCTCCTGCTGGTCGCCCTGATAGCCCGAGCGGTGAGCATGGAATTCCGCGGCAAAGTCGAGAGTCCACGCTGGCGACGCTTTTGGGACTGGGCCTTCGGACTGGGTTCCTTGTTACCGGCCCTGCTTTACGGCGTGGTGGTGGGCAACCTCCTGCGCGGGCTGCCCCTGAGCCCCGCGGGAGACTACACCGGCAGCTTCTTGGATCTACTGAACCCATACGCCCTGCTGGTGGGTTTACAAGGACTGGCCATGTTCATCTGTCAAGGCGCCTTATACATGGCCCTGAAAAGTGATGACGACCTGAAAACCCGCATGCAGCGCTTCGCCTCCATGGCTGGAATTGCCTGGATCCTTCTCTTTGTGATCAACACCATCACCACCTTCTTTTGGATCGGTGAAAGAATGGATGGACTGCTCGATAGTTCAGCTTTCACGCTGGTGTTCCTGGTCTTGATCCTGATCCTTCCAACGATCATCTTGCTCAACCGTTCCCATCCACTCCTTGCCTTTTTGGCGTCGAGCACAGCCATCATCTTCCAGGTCGCCCTCGCGGGAGCAAGCCTCTTTCCTTTCCTGGTACCGGCCTCCAACGATCCTGCCCTCAGCCTGACCGTGGCCAATGCTTCGGCCAGCGAGGGCTCTCTGATGGCCATGTTCATTATCGCCATGGTGGGTATGCCCCTGGTCCTGGCGTACACCTTCTTCATCTATCGGGTTTTCAAGGGCAAGGTGGTCATCGACGAACACTCATATTGACGAACACTCATATTAAGGTGCCATTCGTTGACGCCCCGAAGACGGGCGGGCTACAATGTCTCGAACCGCAGAGGAGAAACATTTCATGGGAAAAGAAAATCGCAACTCAGAACGCAAACCCATGTTTGAAATTTGCCGCTACACCATCGATGGCAGGGAGTACGCGGATCTGTCGACCAATATTTCCGAAAAGGGAATCTTCATAAAGAACACGGCTCCACCGCCCATCGGCACCCCCGTGGTCCTGACCGTGACCTTGCCGGAAGAATGGGGCAAGTTGCCGATGCAAATCATCGGCCGGGTGGCCTGGGTCGACAACGGTGAGGACGAACACCAACGGGGCATGGGCCTGGAGTTCCAAAGCGTTTTCGCCAACTCGCCCCCCATCATCGAGTATTTCGTCTCCAAGGTTTATGTCCAACAGCCCTCTGAAAATGCCGAAAGCGAAGGAGAAGGCACCGACCTGGCGGACAATTCGGCATACAGCTACAGCCTGAAGAACGAGGAGGGGGAAGACGATTCGTGAGCCAGGCAAAGGACCCAAAGCCGGAAGAGGCCTCGCCCTCTGAGGCCAAAGATGAAAAACGCAGAAACCCCAGGCTGCCATTAGAAGCCGTGGTCCACTATCAGGTGGAGGGCAGTGAGTTCGTCAACCTTTCGTCCAATATTTCTTCCCAGGGCATCTTCATCAAAAACTTCTCCCCGCCACCGGTGGGCACGGAAATAAAGATCAAGGTCGAGTTACCAGCAAACATGGGCACCGCCGGCCTGCAGCTTTTGGGTCAGGTGGTTCGGGTGGCCGATGGGGTGGGCAGCGAAGAGCGAGGCATGGGGGTAGAGTTCACCTCCGTGCTGGCCGATTCCCCAGAGGCCATTCGTTTCTTCGTAGGCGAGATCTACGAAATGGATCTCTTGGATCGTCTGGAAAAACAAGATGACGATGAGGGTTATCATTACACACCGGGGCCCGCGGACGTGCTTCGCATCCAGAGCAAAAACCGCCCCGTGGCCGAAGGGCCCGAGACCGATGTACGCCGCTGGCTTTTCGGCTTGCTGCTTATGTTTGTGGGCATCCTGGTGGGTGGGGGCTTGGTGCTATTGATCTTACTGGGACTCACTTAGCGCCCAAGGTACCCGCTCCCTTGTCCGACCTTCCCCCTGTCAACCCCGAAGCTTTCTTCTTCCCCGGCGATGCCCGCGGTGTGCTCCTGTTGCATGGATTCACCGGCACACCGTACGAATTGCGCCCCCTGGGTCTTCACCTGAACAAAGCCGGCTACACGGTCTCGGCACCGGTGTTGCCAGGGCACAACAGCAAGGCCGAGGCCCTGCAAACAACAAACCCGGCCGAGTGGCTTTCCGCGGCCAACCGCGCCCTGGACGAATTGCGTCAGGATTGCGATCGGGTGGTTGTGGGCGGCCTGTCCTTGGGAGCGCTCTTGGCTCTGCAACTGGCCATGGAGCGCCCCGAATTCGTCCACGCCCTCATGCTTTACGGCACCCCCCATCGACTGGGCAGCCGCCTGGGTCTCTTGCTGCTGCTTTACAACTACACGCCCATGCTGCGATTCAAGCCTTACTTTCCTAAGCTGGGCAAAATCCGCGATGTCTGCGATCCCGCCATCAAGGGCGTCAACCCGGGCTATGATGTACTGCCCATGGTCGCCGGCCGGCAGCTCTGGGGGTTCATGCGCAGCATCCGCAAACGAGTCGGCGAACTGCGTTGCCCTTGTCTCCTGGTCCACGGCGAGCGTGACGACACGGCCCTGGCCTGGGGCAGTCGCCTTCTGGGCCGCAGCCTGGGGTCGGACACAATTTGGCAACGCTACCTGCCACGCTCCGGCCATCTGGTGACCCTGGATTGGGAACGGAACGCGGTGGCTGAGTTCAGCCTTGAATTCCTTGAACAAGTGATGTGAACCATGGCCTACAAACGAAAAGACGGCTGGTACAAAAAAGCCAAGCAGGAGGGTTTCCGCTCCCGCGCGGCCTACAAATTGGAAGAACTGGACCGCCGGGCCCAACTCTTCACCCGGGGCGCCAAAGTGATCGACTTGGGATGCGCCCCAGGCGGCTGGCTGCAGTTTGCCGCAAAAAAAGTAGGTCCTCGTGGACGCGTGGTGGGCATCGATCGGCTTGAGATGAAGCCCTTGCCCGAGCTAAAGCAAGTGCAAATCCTGTTTGGCGACATCACGGAAAACGAAAGCCTGGAGCGACTACGCGAAGAACTGGGGGGACCGGCCGATGTGGTCTTGAGTGACATGGCACCCGACACCTCCGGCGTAGGCTTTACCGATCACGTGCGCTCGCTGGAATTGGTGCGGCTTGCCTTCGAGGCAAGCCTGGTATTGCTCAAGCCGGGAGGCACCTTCGCCGCCAAGATCTTCGACGGCCCTGACCTGGATGCCTTGGACAAAAACATCAAGGCTCGCTTCGGAAAAACCCGGCGCATCCGCCCCGAGGCGACCCGCAAGGGGTCTCGAGAGCTCTATCTGGTGGCCACCGATTTCAAACCGGCTTGACGAGGCCCTCGCTTTAAGAAAGGATTCCCCATGGCCAAAGCGGCAGACCAGGCAGAACAACGCGCTGAACTATTCCGAAAAGACTTCGATCGCCTCGTCGATGAGGTGGGCAAAGTCATCGTCGGCTACCGGGACATCGTTTCCAACGTGCTGACCTGCTTACTCTGCGATGGTCATGCGCTCTTAGAGGGCGTACCCGGCGTGGGCAAGACCCTGCTGGTCAACACCCTGGCCACCTGCCTGGATCTCAACTTCTCCCGTGTGCAGTTCACGCCGGACCTGATGCCGGCGGACGTGACCGGCACCACCATCCTGATCGAAGATGAAAAGGGCAGCCGCAGCCTGCAGTTCCAGAAAGGCCCCATCTTCGCCAACGTGGTCTTGGCCGATGAGATCAACCGCTCTACGCCCAAGACGCAATCTGCGCTCCTGGAAGCCATGCAGGAACAATCGGTCACGTCGGGCACCACCACCTACAAACTTGAGCCCCCCTTCATCGTATTGGCCACCCAAAACCCGCTGGAGATGGAAGGCACCTACCCCCTGCCCGAAGCCCAGTTGGATCGTTTTTTGTTCAAACTCCTCTTTCCTTTCCCCACGGCCGATGAGCTGGCCTTGATTCTGGATCGCACCACCACGGTGGAAATGCCCACGGCGGAACGCATCATGGGTGCCGACGAGTTGCTGGCCATGCGCCGAACCGTGCGCGAAGTACCGGTGGCCGACCACGTACGCGACTATGCCATCCGCCTGGTGCTCAACACCCATCCGGAACTGGACGGCGCCCCGGAAAGCACCAAGCAGTACATCCGCTACGGCTCCAGCCCCCGTGGCGCGCAGGCCCTGATGCTGGGCGGCAAGGTTCGCGCGCTTTTGGACGGTCGCTTCGCCTTGTCCCGAGAAGACATGGACGCCGTAGCCCATCAGGCCCTCAGGCACCGCATGGTGCTCAATTTCGAAGGCGAGGCCGCCGGCATGAACACCGACGACCTGGTGGACGAAATCCTCAAAAAAACCAAGTAGCGCAAAACAACTCAATCGCTTCAAGGAGGGGCCTCATGCGCGCACGCTATTGGCTGGTGGTCTGCCTGTTCACTCTGTTTTCCGCCTGCGGAGGAGAGTCCGCTCATGACGACGGCGGAACGGACGCGAACACCCAGGACGGGGGAGACGCAGTCCCTGACGGAGGCGACACGGTCCCTGACGGAGGCGACACGGTGCCGGACGGAGGCGACACGCTGCCGGACGGAGGCGACACGCTGCCGGACGGAGGCGACACGCTACCGGATGGAGGCGACACGCTACCGGATGGAGGCGACACGCTGCCGGACGGGGGCGACTACACGCCGATCGAGGGTCTCTTCGTTCACGCCGGCACCGGACAGGACCTGCCCGAAAATGGCACCATGGAGCTGCCCTTCAGGAGCATCGCCTACGCCATCGAGCAGGCGACGCCCCCGAACACCATCCACGTGGCGGCGGGTAGCTACGAAGAATCCATCGAGCTACAAGACCGCGTGTCGCTCTTTGGCGGCTACCACGCCCAAAACTGGTCTGATCGCGACAACCGAGCATGGGACGATGCCGATCACCGCACCGCCATTCTGGCCACAAGCGGCATCGGCATCGTGGTGGGCACAGGCGTGGGCGAAGACACCCTCTTGGACGGGTTTTACGTCGAAGGAGGCATCGAAACCCACGACCACCACTCCCACGGCATGTACATCTATGACGGGGCCAGCCCGGTGATCCGCAACAACAAGATCCATGGGGGCCATGGGGACACCTACTCGAGCGGAATCAGCACCTTCTCTGACGCCGCGCCGGCCATCCTTCGAAATGTCGTCCTGGGTGGAGACGCCCCTTACTCCTATGCACTCCGACTCGGCGAAACGACATCCCTGGTCGCCAACAACCTGCTCCTGGGCCAATCAGGCACCGAAGAATCTTACGGGGTGCTGGTCAACAACGCCTCGCCCGTGATCGTCAACAACACGATCGACGGCGGATCGGCGGCCACGGCCTACGGGCTTTTCTTGTTTGTCGTCGCCGCGCCGGAAATCCGCAACAACATCGTCATCGCCGACGGCGCGACCCAGGGTTACGGCATCTACGAGGCGACCATGACCGCCGACGCCGCCGAGGTCCACAACAACAACTTCTTTGCCTGCACCACGGCGCT